>NZ_JBDGQQ010000001.1:0-46602 GCF_042218895.1 Salinibacter sp.
TTTCTGACCGGCGAGACCCGTGCGGTGGTCGACCTGCGCCCCGATCAGGTGCGCCTGGCCGAGGACGGAGAGGTCGCCCGGGCCACGAAGGCCGCGTGAGGCAGTGGAACGGGCGCGGACGCCCGGTGGGCTTCCCAAGAAACACGGTGCTTCGCGTCCTTCCCGGCAGCGAAAGAGCCACGAAAGGCCACGATCCGTGACCTCGGGGCGCAACTCGACGCCCACGACGACCTGGACGCCGCCGTGGCCGACACGTACGGCTGCGAGGCGGGGGGCCTGAGGAAACGATCTTGCAGCGACTGGTGAATCTCAACACCGAGCGGCGGCCGGGGGAAGAGGAGGACCACGCCCGCTACCTGCGCCCTGACCGAACGGGAGTGAGGGAAGAAGTAGTTTTAGACGGCGCCCTGGCAATCTGAAAGAAAAAGAGAGCATCCTCTCATGACCCCCCCCTCTTACTCGGCGTAGGACTGGAACCTCGGAGGCGTCAGTCTGGCAGGCCGGGCAGCCGTGTTGAAGAAAGGGAACCTTTCGGTTGGGGGGGCATCTGAAAGAGCCACTCGCATGCCCATCGTTGCCTTGACGCCAATGCGCCCGCTCGGTTCTGTCTGGTCGGCCCTTTTTGCGACAGCTCTCGTCCTCGCGGTCGGGATGGAGACGGCCCACGCCCAGATGGAGATGCCGCCCCGTTCGCTCGGGGAGGTGATCGAGCAGGCCGAGGCACGAGGAACGCCGATCCTGTTGGAGATTTATGCCCCCTGGTGCCCGTACTGCCAGCGCATGCAAGAGGAGGTGTATGCCGACACAACGGTACGATCGTATTTGGACCGTGAGTTTACGTACGCCCGCCTGAACCGGGACACGACGGCGGGCAGCCATCAATTTAGGGGCCGTACGCTCACGTCGAAGCAGTTGGGACTGGCACTCGGGGCTCGGGGCGTGCCCACCACGGTCTTCATGAAAGCCGACGGCACGCCGATTGCCCGCCAGCCCGGCTTCATTGAGCGGGACATCTTTCTTCCTCTGATTCGATACGTCGGGTCGGGGGCGTACGAAACGCAGAGCTTCAAGGCGTTTCGGGAGCAGGCATCTAAGTGAGCGCTTCCGCTACTGGGAGTCCTGTTCTGTCGTCTCCACCCGAGCCGTCTCAATTCGGTCGTACGCACGGAGGCGATCCACGACGTCCATCCCGGCCGTGACCCGCCCGAAGGCTGTGTACCCGCTGTCCAGGTGTGGCTGCATGCTGTGGGGGATAAAGAACTGGCAGCCCTCTGTATCGCGGCCGGCGCTGGCCATCCCCACTGTCCCGCGGCGGTGGCCAATGCGCGTAATCTCGGTGCGAAGAAAGAATTCGGGGCCGCCGAAGCCGTCCTGACGAGCAAAGTCGCCCCCCTGCACGACGAAATTGGGCACGACGCGGTGGAAGGGTACACCGTCGTACCGACCGTTCTGGGCGAACCGCGTGATCGCCTGCGTGGTCTGGGGCGCCTGCTCGGCATCGAGTTCGATCGTGATTGCGCCCCGGTTCGTCTCCAGAACGAGGCGCGGGTGCGGGCCCAACGTCTCAAGGCGGGACCAGTCGATCGTTGGGGTGTCCGGCAAGGGCCGCGGGGCCGCCGTGACGGTCGTGTCGGTGGCCGCAGAGAGGCCCTGGGCGGCGGCCTTGCGGATGGCGTGATGGGGATGGTCGAGCGCGTCGCGGAGCACGGCCTCAGCTGTGGGGCCGCCCACCGTGCCAAGGGCCTCCAGGATCGCCGTCATGCCCTCCAGGCCCTCGGGCGTGGCAAGCGTCCGATAGGCGGCCGCGAGGGTGTCGGCGGCGCCCCGGGAGACAAAGGCAGAGTCGGCCAGGGCGGGCGCTGCGGCGTACAGGAGGGCCGGATCTCCCCGGCGGGCAGCGGCAGACAGACGGCGGAACGTGGACCGGACCCCGTCTGGGCGGATCTGTTCCCAGCGGGCCACCACGGCGTCGACGGCCGCGGTGGCCACACGTACGTCTTCGGCCCGCAGAGCGGTCGCAAGCAGTGTGTCGGCCCGGGCCGTGTCGAGCGGCGCCAGGGCAGGCACCGCGGCGGCGTAGACGATCGAGTCCCGCTCCGTTCGCCACCGCTCTACGGTCCGGAGCACACGAGGCCCCCGTCCATTCCGGGCCAGGCCGCGCAGCAGCGGTGCCCGGACGCGCCAGCGGTCGGGGTGCGCGTCGATCCAGGCCGTCACGGCCTCCACGTTTGCGGATGACCAGTCGGCCCCGCCCAGCGTCTCGGCGGCTGTACGGGCCACGAGCGGATGATCGTCGTCAAGAGCGCCCACAAGTGTCGTGCGGACGGCAGGCACCTCGGTGAGGCCGGACAGGGCCTGGGCCGCGTCGACCCGGACGCGCCAGTCCGGAGCTGTCTGGAGCCAGTCCATGAGGCGGTCGGTGTCGGCCGTGTCCCCCACCTGCCCGAGTGCCCGAATGAGATGCATGGCCGCCGGGTCGTCGAGCGCATACGTATCGAGGGCCTGCCGGATCGTGTCGGCGCGTCCCCTCGCCAGCGCCTCCACCCGTCCGAAGGCGTAGGCCGCGTTCCGGCGCGCCCACGAATTCTCAGCTGTCAGGTGCTCTACGAGCCATGCGGTGCCCACCGAATCGACAACTCCGCGCATGCCGTACCGGGCCAGGGCGAGGGCGAGGTCTCCGCCGCGCTGGTCGGGAAGGCCCAGGTCGAGGAGGGTGCGCAGCGAGGCCGCGTCGCCCGTGTGCCCGAGTGCATGGATGAGGAATCGTCGTGTCGTCGCGTCCCGCTCGAAGCGTAGCGTCTGCAGGAGGGGGGTGGTCGGCACCTGGTCCGCAGGCATCTGAGCCAGAGCGAAGGCCGCGTCGGACCGAACGACCGGCACGCCGTCCCGGAGCCGGTCGAGCAGGTCTGGAATGGCAGCCGTGTCCCGCACCGAGGCGAGGGCGAAGGCGGCTCGCGCCCGCACACCCGACGTGCGGGCATCGAGCTTCTCTCGCAGTGCCGCCCCGTCGCGTTCTACCTGCGCCTCAATGAGAGCCTGCAGGGCCGGGCGCGTCAGCAGATCGTCGGAGGGGCGATCGGGCATCGGCTGGGCCGCGGCGACCGGGGCGACCCACACGAGAACGAGACCAAGGAGGAGACGAGCGTGCATCGGGCGGGGGAACGGCGGGAATGGCGGACACTTCCGAAGGTAGCGATCAGCCCGTAGAACGTCGACCCGGATGCCGGCGCCAATTCTCCACCGCGTCGGGGCCGGGCATCCGACCTGTGTCAATCAGCCGGTCCATGTCAATCAGCGCATAAACCCCCGGTCGGTCAATTTTTCGTTGCTCTTGGCAAGCGAGAAGGGCAACGTGGTCTCCGACATGGGCTTCCCCCCTGGGTGACGCGGATGAGGACGGCTCACGTCCTTAAGCTACGGCACTTCGGGGAGCATTCCCTAGCTCGGATCCGGGCCGGGGCACCGACCCGGCCGTCCAGCGCCGCACCTGCCTCCTCCCACGCGCCCCATCTATCGGGGCGCGGAGCCGGTAGGAACCAACCGAAGACCATTCCGCTGAGGCCTGAGGTCTCGGCGGCCCCGAGGCGCTGGGAAGAGAAACGGGCGCTTGATGCAGCATGCCGGCGGTCCCTGTTTCGCCTCGCCGCCAGTGGAGAGCGGCAGTCCTTCACCGCCGCTCAAGCGTAATGGGAGTTGCGTCGAAGCTCGGAGGGCCACCGAGGAGCTCAGCCTCGATGGTTTCCAGAGGGTCGTCGACCGTTCCTCGAAGTTGGCCTGGACGCCCACCGGCGAACTGGAGGGACAGCGAGAGGTCCGGCTTCGTGACCGTTCCACTAACCTCGAGCGTCCACGTCTGCTCGCTAGTCACGAGGCGTCCATCGCCCGACACTGCGCTCTGGTTCGGGGTTGCGCTCGGGCCCCGCTTTAAGTTGAGCGTCAGGGTGTAATTCGTCCCCCTCACCTCCGTCGTGCCCCGCCACGACCCTGCGATGGACTCCGGAGAATCCGTTCCCCCGAAGAGATCGCATCCCGTCCCTATCAAAACCAGCATCGCACACGCGGCGACGAGTGAGAACCGGAGCGTCGCAGGCATCGGAAGGAGGAGTTTGGGGCTACGAGGAGGAACGAGCGGAGTCTGGCTCCGGCGTGGCCCCGCTCGGCACCTCCGCGGGGGTCGACCGGCTCTCCAGCACGACGGCTGGTTCGAGGGAGCGGACCGCTACAGCGTCTCCCGGCTCGTAGAGCTGCCGGTTGTCGGTGTGGACGAGGTACTCGTTCCCGTGGCAACACACCCGGTAGGTGATGTCGTGGCCCTTGAACGCCCGGCCCACGACGGTCGCCATCGTGCCGTTCGAGGTTTCCGGCGCCTCCAGCGCGAGATGCTCCGGCCGCATCGACACGAGCACGGTGCCCTCCGCCTCGCGGTTGAGGGCCACGCGGCCCAGCGGCGTGTCGGCCTCGGTGCCGGTGGCCTGCGAGAGCAGCAGATTGGTGCGGCCCAGAAACTGCGCGACGAAGAGGGTACGGGGCTGGTAGTACACATTCTCCGGCGGGCCGATCTGGTCGATCTGTCCGCCCCGCATCACCGCCAGCCGATCGGCAAACGAGAGCGCCTCCTCCTGATTGTGCGTGACCAGGACGGCACTCATGCCCTTGCTCTTCAACAACTCGCGCACCTCCTGGCGGGTCTCCTGCCGGAGCAGGGCGTCGAGATTCGAAAACGGCTCGTCGAGCAGGATGAGGTCCGGCTCCGGGGCCAAGGTCCGCGCAAGGGCTACACGCTGCTGCTGCCCGCCCGAGAGGTGCTGGGGCTGCCGGTCTTCGAAGCCCTCAAGCCCTACCATCTCTAGGGTTTCCCGCGCGCGGGCCTCCGACTCGGCGGCGGAGACTCCGTCGAGCCCAAACGCGACGTTTTCGAGCACCGTGAGGTGGGGGAAGAGGGCGTAATTCTGGAAGACGATGCCCACCTTCCGCTCTTCCGGCGACACGTGCACGCCCGGTCCTGAGAGTGTTTTTCCCCGCAGCGAAACCGTCCCGGCGGTGACCCGCTCGAACCCGGCAATGCAGCGGAGGGTCGTCGTCTTGCCGCACCCACTCGGTCCCAGGATCCCGAAGATCTCGCCGTTCTCCACGTCGAACGATACTTCGTGGACGACGGGTGCAGCCTCAGGGCCAAACCGCTTGGTCAAGTCCTGGACGGAGAGGAGTGGATCAGCCATGGTGTGAAATGGCACCTAGCTCGGGGCAACTCGTTCCCGACGATCGTCCTTCCAGACCCGACCGCGGCGGGACTACGTCGCCTTCGACGCGGGCTGGCGGGACGTCGCACGCTCCCGCAACAGCAGCACGCCCACGAACAACGCCGAGACGAACATGATGGCGAGGGCGTACGGGGCAGCCTGTCCGAACATGGCCTCCTCGGCGAAGCTCCACGTGTTGAAGGCAAGGGTCTTGAACCCGATCGGAGCGAGGAGGAAGGTGATGGGCAGCTCTTTCATGGCCGAGAGGAAGACGAGGGCCACGCTCACCAGTAGTCCCCGTTGCACGAGCGGAACGGTGACGCTAAAAAATGCTCCGATCCGCGACCGGCCCAGCGAGCGGGCAGCTTCTTCCAGGTGCGGCGGTGTCTGGTAGAGCGCGCTTCGGATGGGCCCGACCGCTTCGGCCATGAAATGAATCGCGTAGGCCACGACGAGTAGCGCCAGCGTCTGGTACGCAAACGGCACGGCGCCGAGCGAGAACACGATGAGCGCCAGCGCAAATGCCAGGGGCGGGGTAGCGTACCCCAGGTAGGCAATCCGTTCGACGCCCCGGGTCCAGGCCGACGGGTGCCGCACCCCGAGGTAGGCTACTGGCAGGGCTAGCAGAGCGGCGAGGAGGGCGGCCGGGGCCGATGCCGACACCGAGTCCCAGAGCGACGCCGCGAGGCTGTGCCAGTCTCCTCCACGTCCGGCGGCGTCGACCATCCAGTACCCCACCGTTCCGGCGGGGAGAAACACCGATAGTCCTGCCACGCCCAGCGCGAAGGCGTACCCGGCCCAGCGCCACGCCCCCAGCCGGTGGACCGTAGGCCGCCGGCCTGTACCGCTGCCAGTCCGATGAAACAACAAGCCCCGGAGCAGTCCCGCCTCCAGCATCAGCAGCGCGCCGGTGAGGATCAGAAGCATGAGCGCCAGGCACGCCGCGTAGATTCGGTCGTACGAGGCCGCGTACTGAATGTAGAGCGCGTAGCTGAACGTCTCGTACCGCATGAGCGATACCACCCCAAAGTCGCCCAGCACATGAAGCGTGATCAGGAGTCCCCCCGCCAGGAACGCCGGGCGCAGTTGGGGCAGCACGATCCGGAAAAAGATCTGCCAGCGGCTGTGGCCCAGGGCCTGTGCCGATTCCTCCAGGGCCGGATCCAGCCCCAGGAAGGCGGTGCGGAGATTCAGAAAGAGATAGGGGAAGGTCGACAGGCTCAGTGCAATCACGGCGCCGGTGTAGCCGCTGAGCCGTGGCACCACGAGGCCCAGCATCTGCGCGAGCGTGCCGTACGTCCCAGTGCTGGCCAGCAACACGTACGCCATCACGTACCCCGGTACCGCGAGCGGAAGCACTCCCAGCAGGGTAAGCACCTGCCGGCCTGGGAGGGCCGTGCGGGCGGCAAGCCAGGCCATCGGTACGGCCAGGAGGCTCGTTCCCACGAGCACGCCGGCGGCGAGTCCCACGGTGTTGCCCAGCAGGTGAAGGGTACGCCACCGTACAATCAGATTCCAAAGCGTCTGAGGATCCGCCTGGAGAGCCCGGAGGAGCAGGTATGCCAGAGGGATGAGTACGCCCCCGACGACGACCCCGACGGGGATCGCCACGTACCAGCGGGAGCGGATCGTGTCCAGCGCGCGGGATACTCTCATTCAGAATCGCCCTCCTTGAACGAGGAACTCTCCGCCCTCTGCTGCCAAAATCGCACGTGATGCAAAAGTGCGGAGGCATGAAGGCGCGTGGACGCGTCCTGCACTGTACGCCCGCACCTCCAGGCCGTCGGTCCTACAGCGCCCCCACGTTTCGGAGCAGCTCGAGAGTGGGATCCATTTCCTGCAGCCGTTCCAGTTCGAACTCCGGGCTCAGCTTCAGCGCTTTCTTCACCGGCATCATGTAGTCCGGCACTGGTGCACCCGGCACGACGGGATACTCGTTCACCCGGGTCGCAGCGAACGACTGCGCCCGCTCCGACAGCAGGAACCGTAGGAATCGATGGGCCGCCTCGGGCTGATCACTTGCCTGCAAGGTCCCAGCGCCCGTCACGAGGGCGAGGTTGCCGAGATCTCCCTTTTCGAAGTGGTACATCTCAACGGGAGCAGAGGCCCGCGGTGCGGCGCCTTCATTCTCTTCGTGCTCCTCCTCTCCCTCGTTCTCATCTTCATACTCGCCCTCGGCGCCGCCATACTTGAGGCGGAGCACGTAGTAGTGGTTCGTCAGGGCCACGTCGATCTCCCCGGCTTCCAGCGCCCGCACCATCGGCGTGTTGGAGGCCCACGCTTTCGGATTCAGGGCCTGCATCCCCTCTAGCCACCTGCGTGCTGTCTTCCGCCCCTCTGTCACCCGGAGGGCCGTCACGAAGTCCTGGAAGCTGGAGTAGGCCGGGGTCCATCCGATGCGGCCTTTCAACTCCGAGTGGTCGGGCAGATCGAGCACCGAGTCTGGCAGGTCCTCCGGACTCACCGCGTCGCTGTTGTAGGCCAACACCCGGAAGCGAGTCGTGACGGGCACCCATCGCTGATTGGAGGGAGTGAATCGGGCCGCTCGGTTGACGAGGGTGTCGGGGAGCGTCGCCAAGAGATCATTGTTGACGGCGTTGCCGAGCGCCCCCGTTGTGTTGGCCCAAAACACGTCGGCTGGGGTCTGGTCGCCCTCCTCCTGCAGCGCGGCCAGCAGCTGGGAATCGGTCCCGTACTTCACGCGGACCGGAATGTCGGCTTGCTGCCGGTAGAGCTGCACAAGCGAGTCGACCAGCGGTTTGCTTCGGCCCGAGTAGATGACGAGCTCGTCCTGCTCGCCCCCTCCACACCCGAGGAGCGAGAGGACGAGGGTGGCGATTAGGCTAAAGCTGAGGAGTCGCTGCATAAGGCCACAGGATCGGTTCCAAAAAGTCTTGTTTAGAACGATTCTAAAGAAGGAGAGGCAGAGATGACACGGCTGCGCCTTCTCACCGGGTCTAAATCGCAGAAACTCCACACTCCTTGGGGGCTGGACCCGTGAGGGCGCGGAAGCCCGGACGTTCCTGCACGGAATAGACCGGTGCAGTTCACTCCGTACTTCCGGGAAGGAGCTCCTCGATCGCTTCGAGGAGGCGCGCCGGTTGCTGCGCGTGCTTCCGCTCGCGCACGCCCTCTGCGAGCCGCCCGGCCCACCCCTCCTGGAAGAAGCGGATGATGGCCGACGCTAGGGCCTCGGGATCTTCGGCTGGCACGACGAACCCGGCCTCCTCGTGTGGGATCGTCTCTGCGAGCCCGCCCACGTCGGTCACCACCATGGGCCGTTCAAAGTGCGTGGCAATCTGGGCAACGCCGCTCTGCGTGGCCGAGACGTAGGGCTGCACCACGAGGTCGGCAGCGCAAAAGTAGGTGGGCACCTCGCCGGATGGGACGTAGTCATCGTACCAGTGAACGTGGGCGTCGAGGCCGTGCTCACGGATGAGGCGTCGGTAGCGCGCCGGATCGTCGTACGGCTCCCCAGCGACGACGAGGTGCGGGTCGGGCAGGGCCTCCAGCACGTCGGGCAGGGCCTTCAGGAGCACGTGCAGGCCTTTGTATTCGCGGACGAAGCCGAAGAAAAGCATCACCGGAGCGTCTTCGGGGAGGTCGAGGGCGGCGCGGGCCTTTGCCCGAGGGACGGGCTCCCCGAACCGCTCGTAGACGGGATGCTCGATGCGACGAAACGCGGCGTCGGGGCGACGGAGGGATTGTAAATTGTTGGCCACCGCGTCGGACATAACGACGTGGCCCTCGCAGGCCGCGAGGAAGAAGCGGCTCAACCACGCGTCGCCCAGATGCCGTTCGTGGGGCAGTGCATTGTGGACCACGGCGAGCGATGGGATGCCCGCCCACCGGAGAATCCGGGCGACGGTGCCGTAGGCAGGGGCAAAAAACGGCATCCAGTACTGAAAAATTACGGCCTCAGGGCGCTGCTCGCGGAGCTGCCACGCTGTACGGAGCCACGAGAGGGGATTCAGCGGGTCGAGAAGTCGCGGTGCCCCCCGTACGATCGCCGGTGCTTCGTCGTCCGGCTCGAACTGCGTCTTCCCTGGAAACAAGAACTCCGGGTACTGCCGCGCAAAGCTGACCGGTCGCATCTCGTGTCCTCGCTCATCGAGCCCCTGCACCGTCATCTCCGTAAAGTGCGCAATCCCGCCCCGGTACGGATGCATCGGCCCCACGACGGCAATTCGCATGTCCCCATTTTTCCGTTTGTCCATTTTCCGCTCTGCCGTCCTCTCAACAGCCAGTTTTCCGTCCAACCCTTCCTTGTGTACCGCTACCGATTCACCGAACTCATGTCCGGATACCGATCGCCCGCGGCGGCGCCCTTCGGCGCAATCTCGTCGATGTGGTCGAGCTCCGCCTCCGACAGCGACACGTCGAGCGCGTCGATGTTTTCGTCCAGATGATCCGGATCCGTCGTCCCCGGGATCGGCACAATCTCGTCGCCTTGATGCAGCACCCAGGCGAGGGCCAACTGGGCGGGCGTCACGTTCTTCTCCGCGGCGAGGCGCTTCACCTCCGCCACGAGATCCAGGTTCTTCTGGAAGTTCTCGCCCTGGAAGCGCGGGTTGTGGCGGCGCCAATCGTTTTCGGGCAGGTCCTCGGGCGACTGGAAGCGACCGGTGAGAAAGCCGCGGCCCAGCGGGCTGTACGGGACGAACCCGATGCCTAGGTCGCGGCACGCCGGTAGGATCCCCTCCTCCGGAAAGCGGCTCCATAGCGAATACTCGGTCTGCAGGGCCGTGATGGGGTGCTCCGCGTTGGCCCGGCGGAGCGTGTCCGGCGCCGCCTCCGAGAGGCCCAGGAATCGCACTTTGCCTGCCTCCACGAGCCGCCCCATCGCCCCGACGGTCTCCTCGATGGGCACCTCCGGATCGACGCGGTGCAGGTAGTACAGGTCGATGGTGTCCACCCCAAGCCGCTGGAGGGACGCGTTGCAGGCCTTCTCCACGTAGCTCGGCCGCCCGTTGATGCCGTGCGTGGTGCCGTCCTCGTCCCGCACGATGCCAAACTTCGTAGCGATGGTGACCTCGTGCCGGTGAAGATCCAGGACGCGGCCCACGAGCTTTTCGTTGGTGAAGGGGCCGTAGATGTCGGCCGTATCAAAGAACGTGAGGCCCCGATCGAGGGCCCGCTGAAGCGTCTTGATGGCCTGGCTCTCCTCGGGCGTCCCGTAGAAGTCAGACATGCCCATGCAGCCGAGGCCAAGAGCGGAGACGGTGAGGCCCTGGTCTCCGAGCGTGCGTTCGTCCATAGCTGTGGCGTACTACATTTCGAGAGAAGGTCGAACAGGAGACCTGGGCGAGGCCGCTGCCACCAGCCTGTGCTGCTTACTCCTCGATGGCGGGGGACATTTCTCCCGCAGGACTGTCGGCCGGACCCACGGCGTCTGCCACCTCATACGCCGAGGTGTCCTCCATTCGCGGCCGAATGACCATCTCGCCGAGCAGTCCGGTCGTAAACATTTGCGAGCCGAACAGGATGAGCAGAAGCCCAAGCAGCAGTAGGGGGCGCGCGCCACCAATCGGGTCTCCGAAGACAATCTTTTCCACCGACAGCCACAGGTTGATGCCGAAGCCCGCGACGAACGCCACAGTCCCAATCGACCCGAAGAAGTGCATGGGCCGCACGGCGTAGCGGGTGAGAAAGACGACCGTGATGAGGTCCAGAAAACCCTGGATAAATCGCTCCGTCCCGAACTTGGTGGTGCCGTACTTGCGCGGATGATGCTGCACCTCCTGCTCGGCGACGCGGTGGTACCCTTCCCACTTGGCCAGCAGTGGGATGTAGCGGTGGAGCTCCCCGTACACGTCAACGCTCTTCACCACCTCGCGCCGGTAGACCTTGAGCCCGCAGTTGAAGTCGTGGAGCGGGAGTCCCGAGAGAAGACCGGTGACCCAGTTGAAGAACCGGCTCGGGATCGTCTTGCTCAGTGGATCCTTGCGGTCCTTTTTCCACCCGCTCACCAGGTCATATCCCTCCTCCAGGGTGTCGAGGAGCCGGGGAATCTCGGCCGGATCGTCCTGCAGGTCCGCATCAATCGTCGCCACGTAGCGCCCCCGCGCCCGTTCGAAGCCCAGCGCCAGGGCCGCCGACTTTCCGTAGTTGCGCCGGAACCGGAGCCCCGCAAACCGGGGATCGTCCTCGTGGAGCTGCTGTACGACCGTCCAGGTCTCGTCCTGCGATCCGTCGTCGACGATCCACACCCGAAACGACAGGCCCGCCTCCTCGCACGCCGCCCGGAGCCCGTCGGCGAGTTCGGGGAGGGACTCGGCCTCCTCGTAGGCCGGCACGATGATGGACACGTCCGGCCGCTCGGCGTTGGCAGGGGAATGTTCAAAGCTGGGTTGCTCCACGAACAGGAATCAGTCTGTGACTGTCGCCGAACTCCGATCCCCGTGTGTCGGGGGGGTTGCTCCTCCCCACGACCGCAGTGACTCGACGTAGCTCAGCACCTTGCGCTGCACCTCCTCTGGTGGGGAGCCAGAGCCTCTAAAATTCCTACTTTGGTGCCGGATATGGCTCAGTCCAGGAGCGATGCGCAGTCGACAATCTCAGACACGCCCGGCGGCCTTCCTCGCTCGCTTCGTCGGGGTCAGTGCCAGGATCCATCGAGTTCTGCCTCGTAGATCAGCGACGGCTCGTCGGAGGCGTCGGCGTCGATGACGAAGGAGGCCCGATTCGGGGAGCCCGGGTGCACGCTTAGGCCCTCCACCTTGCCCTCGAACGGCGTTCCATCTTCGTCGATTAGCTCCGCAAGGCGGGCCCCGTCCTCGTCGATGACGCCAAGCACCGACCCAACCACATCCCCCGTGGTCTCGTCCTCGGCGGAGGCAGAGAACAGGACTGCGCCGTCGTGGCGCATGGCGTCGGAGAAGGTGAGCCGCACGTCGTGGAGCGTCCCGAGGTCGTACTGAACCACGTTTTGGAGCTCGGGCGGTGGATGCTGCTCCGGATCGTTGAGGTGGGCCGCGAGGGCCGACCACTGCAGGTCGCCCGTCGCGTCGACGGGACCAAGCGTGTCGGTCGGCTCAGCGTTGCCGCGCTGGAAGAGACGGAGGCGGTCCTTTTCCACGAAGATAGCGCCCTCCACGTTGAGGCCACTGCCGGAGAAGTCGGTTTGTTCGCGGAGGTGCTGGTAGAGGGCCGGTGCCTCGGCGAGGTCAGTGTCCGGCTCATCGTCGGCCCCACGCCAGTCGACCGTAACGATCCACTCTCGATTTTCCGCGGAGCCCGAACCGAAGGCCACGAGAAGACGCTCCTCGGTCCCGGGCACGACCGCACATGCCTCCAGGTCGAGCTTGTGGTGGCCGGTGCCCTCATCGTAGTCGAAGACGCGAAGGCCCTGGGGCCCAGCCGGAAGGGGGTGGCTCCGCACCTCGTGGCTGTCGGGGTCGATGAGTGCCAGGAAGTTGGCATCGTCCTGCACAATCGCATAGCGGTCGACCAGGAGGACGAGGCTCGATGCGGCTCGCACGTGCGGCGGCCGATCGGTCACCTCGGGGTGCGGCTCATCGTCGTAGGTCAGGGGCGAGGAGCGGACGACCCGACAGGCCAAGGACTCATCGTGGATCGCCTGAACAGTGTCGGGCATGAGGGTTCGGCAAAGGCAGATTGAAAGGATAGAAGGGGGCGTCGGCCGGCGTCGATCAGGCGTCAATGGTCGCGTACTTGGCATTCCGCTCGATGAACTCGCGCCGGGGCTCCACCGAGTCGCCCATGAGGGTCGAGAAGAGCCGGTCGGCCGCGGCGGCATCCTGAATGGTGACCTGCTGAATCTTTCGCGTCTCCGGGTTCATCGTGGTGGTCCAGAGCTGCTCGGGGTCCATCTCGCCGAGGCCCTTGTAGCGCTGCATGCTCGGGCTCTTGCCGTCGGCCCGGAGTTCCTGCATGCGGGTCTCCATTTCCTCGTCGGTCCAGCAGTAGATCTCCTGGCTGCCATTCTGGATGCGGTAGAGCGGTGGCAGGGCAATGTAGATGTTGCCCTTTTCGATGAGGGGGCGCAGCTGGCGGTAGAAGAACGTGAGGAGGAGGGACCGGATATGCGCGCCATCAACATCGGCGTCCGTCATCACCACGATCTTGTGGTAGCGCATCTCGCTGAGGTCGAACTCCTCCTCCGTCGACGTGAGCCCGGTGCCGAGCGCCGTGACAATGTTCTGGATTTGATCGTGCTCCAGGATACGGTCGAGGCGGGCCTTCTCTACGTTCAGGATCTTGCCCCGAAGCGGCAGGATGGCCTGAAAGTGACGGTCGCGCGCCTGCTTGGCCGATCCGCCGGCCGAGTCGCCCTCTACGAGGTAGAGCTCCCCCTCCTCGGGGTCGCGCGTGGAGCAGTCGGCCAGCTTGCCGGGCAGACCGCCCCCCGAGAAGGCGTCCTTGCGCTGCACCAGTTCGCGGGCCTTGCGCGCCGCCGCGCGGGCCTCCGCTGCCTGAATGACCTTCTCGATGATCCGCTCGGCCTGGTCGGGGTGGTCCTCGAGCCAGCGGCCCAGCTCGGTGTTGATGAGCGATTCCACGATGCCCTGCACCTCCGAGTTGCCGAGCTTCGTCTTCGTCTGCCCCTCGAACTGCGGCTCGGCCACCTTCACAGAGAGCACCGCTGTGAGCCCCTCTCGGAAGTCGTCGCCCGTGAGGTCGAACTTGAGCCCGCTGAGCATGTCGTTCTGCCGGGCGTAGCGCTTCAGCGTTCGCGTGAGGGCGCGGCGGAAGCCGGTGACGTGCGTCCCCCCCTCGTGCGTGTTGATGTTGTTGACGAAGGAGAGGACGTTCTTGTTGTACCCGTCGTTGTAGCGCATGGCCAGCTCGACGGGCACGTCCCCCTCCTCGTCGGCGATGTAGATGGTCTCGTCGAGGATCGGGTCGCGCGCCTCGTCGAGGTAGTCCACAAACCCGGCGATGCCTTCCTCCGAGTAGTATTCCTCGCGGGCCAGGCCCTCATCCTCCTCACGGTGGTCCTCGATGGTGATGTGCACGCCTGCGTTCAGGAACGCCAGCTCACGCAGGCGGTCCGAAAGCGTCTCGAAGCGAAACTCCGTCGTCTTAAAAATCTCCTCGTCCGGCCAGAACCGAATGTGGGTCCCCGTCTCTTCGTCGTCGCGCATGGGCCGCACCTTCCGGACCGATTCTTCGGGCACCCCGCACACGTAGCTCTGTTTCCAGACTGAGCCGTCGCGCCAGACGGTCACTTCGAAACGCGAGGCCAGCGCGTTGACCACCGACACGCCCACCCCGTGCAGCCCACCAGACACCTGATAGCTATCCTTGTCGAACTTGCCCCCGGCGTGGAGCACCGTCATCACCACCTCCAGGGCCGAGCGGTCCTCTACCGGGTGCATGTCAACGGGAATGCCGCGGCCGTTGTCTTCGATCGACACGGAGCCATTTTCATAGAGCTGCACCTCGATCTCGTCGCAGTACCCCGCCATCGCCTCGTCGATGGAGTTATCGAGCACCTCGTAGACGAGGTGGTGCAGGCCGCGGAGGCCCACGTCGCCAATGTACATGGAGGGACGCTTGCGCACCGCCTCCAGCCCTTCGAGCACCTGGATGTTCGACGCCGCATAGGCGCTGATGGCACGTTCAGGAAGATCCGTCGGTTCGCTCATGAGGGAATCTTTCGGCCAGAAGAGAGATGCGTGACGGGCGCGCGGAGCAGGATTCGTCCTGCTCTCGACACCTTGATTACAACGTTGCGTCCCTCTAGTGGTTCAGACGCGACCACGTTTTTGGCGCAACCGCACAACGCGCTCTCTGGAAGAGGGGGCAGGCTGTGTGGCTCGGGTACAGCACGCCTGCCTACTCGACTGGTACCTCGTGCCGGGTCCATACGACGAAGCTTATGCCCTGCTCCAGCACATCTGACAGGTGAGGACTGTCCGGATCGGAGGGGGCTGTCTCCCAAAAGCGAGCAATCTTGTTACGCAGGAGGCGGGCTTCCTCCACGAGCTCGCTCGACACCTCCGGATAGAGGCTGAGCAGGCGCTGGTGCATGTCCTGCGTGAGCCGCTCGGCACGACGGAGCTTGAGGAGCAGGTCGAAGTGGCGCACCGCGTGGGGCAGTGGCTCCTCCGGGTGGTCCAGCGGCACACGGCTCAACGCGAGCTGCATGAGCAGGTCCATGAGGGTCCGTCCCGTGTTGCGAAGGTGGATGGCCGCCCGGTCGGGAGGTTCTTGCGCCGAGGGGTCGCGGCCCAGCCGGCGCCTTGCCACCGACTTCCCTACCTCCGCGGCGGTCGACAACGTGGCCAGCAGCGTCATTGACTCAAGCACCGCGGCGGAATTGGGCGGCTCGTCGGGAGAGGACTCGCTCATAGAGCAAAGGACTGTAGGGGAGAAGAAGAATGGGGGCGGGCGTCAGACGGTGGGGAGGCGTACTGCGCGTTTCGTATCGCGGCCCGTGAGGCCTAGCTTGATCGCCGGATTCGGCGGGCGACGCGCGCCACAGAGTACAAACCTGCGGGCAATCCCGACCAAGGGTTGCTCTCTCGCATCGACCCGAGGTCTACACCTCCAGGTATCGCACGAACTCCTCGACGAGTTCCTCCAGCTCCTCGTCTTCCTCTCCGAAAGACGCCACCACCTGATAGCCGTTGTGCTCGAGCACGTGCCGGACGCGGGACGTGTCTTTCACGTTGAGCTTGAGCGTGACCCGGACATTCCCTGTCGATTCGTCGGGGAACTCGGAGGCGACTGCGAGGGCCTTCGCGTCGTTCTGCTCGATGACATGGACGAGCTTGGCGAGTGAATAGTCCCGGGAATCAACCTCAAGGGCCAGAATGGCACCACTCTGCCGGGTCGACAGCATTTGCGCAAACTTGTCGAAGACATCGTGCCGCCGGAGGAGGCCAAGGTACTGGCCGTCGCTGTCGGCCACCGGCACAGTACTGAGGTCGTGCTTGACCATGGTGCGCGCCGCATCGAAAATGTGCACCTCCGGAGGAACGCTCACAGGCCGACCAATGAGGAGGGAGTCGATCGGGGACTTTGGGCCTTCAGCGTCCATCAGGCGATCCTCGGAAATTACCCCTGCCAGACGCCCGTCTTCCTCGACGGCTGGAAGGTGTCGCACGTGGTGCTCCATGAGCAGCCCAAGTGCGTCCTCCACAGTGTCGGTGGTCTGTAGGGCCGGAGTGGTGGGGTGGATGGCGTCTCGTACCTTCATGGCGTCGGAGGCTTAGCGTTGAGACACGCAGCGAGTGTATGGCTTCCGCGGGACACTCTGACCGCGCAAGGGTCGTGCCGGACACAGCGCCCGCCACGTTTTCGGGCGGCGATCGGCCTGAAATAACGGGAATGCCCTACTTTGGCCGAACGCTCAGGATTCTTGGGCGGGAACGCCGTTGTCTGAGACTGGCCGGAGCTCTCCAAACGGCTCCAGGGTGTCACGAAGTCGGGCATCGTTGCGGGGAGCCGCCCGGAAGCGCATGCGGGCCACTGCCTGCGCATCGGTCACTTCCCCGTTTTCGGCGTGCCCGTTCTCAGCGTACACGTACTCCTCACTGATCACATCGGTAAGGCGGTGGACCTCCGCAATCGCCTCCGGCTCGGTGACCGGGATGTACGCCAGACGCTCCACGTAATCCTGCTCGATGAGGTCTAGCAGGTCTTCCTTAAGGGTCTCGAGGCCGATGCCGCGGAGGGCTGAGGCGAAGACCGCGTCCGGATGCTCGCGCCGGAGCCGTCGAAGCAGAGTTCGGTCTTCTAGAGCATCGACCTTGTTGAAAACCACGAGGGTGGACTTGTCCCGAGAGTCCAGTTCCCCGAGGGTCTCCGCCACCACGCGCATCTGCTCCTCGTAGTTCGGATGCGTCACATCCACGACGTGCACGAGCGCATCGGCCTCCCGCACCTCGTCGAGCGTACTCCTGAAGCTTTCGATGAGCCGGTGCGGAAGCTTCCGGATGAACCCGACGGTGTCGGACATCAGCACCTCTTTGTTCGGGGCGAGCTCAACGGTGCGAGTGGTCGCGTCGAGCGTTGCAAAGAGGCGATCCTCCGCGAGGAGGTCCTCGTCGGCAAGTGCGTTCAGGAGGGTGGACTTGCCTGCGTTCGTGTAGCCGACGAGCGAAACGGTGGTACGCGCCTCGCGACTCTTGCGCTGGGTAGTGCGTTGCTGGTCGATCTTGTCCAACTTCTCCCGCAGCTTCGCCATCCGCTTGTCGATGAGACGGCGGTCTGTCTCAATCTGCTTTTCGCCAGGCCCCTTCGTACCAATCCCGCCTTCCTGACGCGAGAGGTGCGTCCAACGCCGCGTGAGGCGGGAGCTCAGGTAGTCGAGCTGGGCAAGCTCAACCTGCGTTTTTGCGGCTCGGGTCTGGGCTCGGCTGGCGAAGATGTCGAGAATGAGACCGGTGCGGTCGAGCAGCTTGCAGTCGATCTCTTTCTCGATGTTGCGTACCTGCACAGGGGCCAGCTCGTCGTCAAAGATGACGAGGTCGGTGCCTCGCTCTTTGACGAGCCGCTTGATCTCCGCCACCTTTCCGGACCCAACAAACGTGGCGGGATCGGGGCTGTTGAGCGATTGGGTGACGCGGTCGGTGACGCTGGCTCCGGCCGTACGGGCCAAATGCTCGAGTTCCTCGAGGTGCTCTCGCACCTCCCAGCGCGACCGTTGCGGGGTGAGAACCCCGACGATGATGGCAGATTCTGCGCCTTCAGTTTTGTTTTCGGATGTGAACAACGCGACGGAAGCACATTTTTCGGGAAGAACGCGAAGGGGGGACGCCGGATTGGCCGGCGGCTGGTTCAATCAAACTGCACACAGTTTTACCGAGTCCAGAGGAGGGTTGTTGCATGAGCATTCCCGTGCTGAGCGATCGTCCCGACCAGGGTCTCCTCTCCGGCGGACGACGGGCGTGCAGCTACGAGAGGTCGATCCGATCATCCAGGTGGCCCAGTGTTTCTTCGTCGTAGACGTCCTCACCGGGCACCGAGAAGCGGGCCTGGAGCTTCCGCTCAACGATCTCGCGGAGGGGGGCAGCGTGCGTCTCGGGCACAGAGAGGTCGAGGCGGCGGCGTTTCCCGTCGGAGTCCCGGTAGAAAAACACAAAGTGAGGCTGTCCTCCACGGGTGGTGCTGAAGTAGTCGACGATCTGGCTCCATACCACGGCCCGGTGGATACGATTCACATCGTACACGATCCCGTACTCAGTGATGACGACGGACCGAATCAGCCAAGTCGCAACGAACCAGAAGATGCCCCCGGCGGGATATCCAATGAGCACAGGAAGCGGAACCGGGCGGCCCACGAGCCAGGCATGTCCCATCCCTGCGGCAACGAGCAGAAGAAACAGGGACGGCCCCAGCGGCGTGCGGGTGAGAGGCCCTGACCGCCGCCACACGAGCAACGGTCGGCGCAGGCGGAGACGACCAACGATGGCCACGAGCATAGAGATGGAGGTCACCCCGACGAAGGCGAACAGGGCGATTCGATGCAGGGTCGGGATGAGGTCGCTGACAGGCGGTATCACACCGGCAGGGAGATTGTTTGGTCGAGGCGTGCAAACAGCAGGCCCGAACGCTGAACGCCCGCCGCTACGAGGATACCGTTTCGGGCGTCCATTGGCTAGCGACTACCATCTCTGCGACGAGGAACCCTAACGCCAGGAGCAAGAAGACGTTCCAGATTTCGGTCCCGGCCCGTCGGGTGCGGAGTGTCTCCGTAAGGGTATCGCTCCCCGCCGTAGCCACGGCCCGAACAGGGGTCTCCACGGCGTCCTGTAAGGACTTCGCCGCTTCGTCAGGGGGGGACGACTCAAGGTCAGATTCCGCCGGATCTGTGTTGGCGGCGATGCGCTGAACGCGGGTGGAACCGGCCTGCACGTCGTAGATCCCAGGCTGAGTTAGGGCAGGACCTACCTGCAGAAGCGTCGCTCCGAAGAGGGTCCGCTGATCAGGCGTGATCTCGGCCCCGTCTGGCCCGCGGAGGCGAAGCGATGCGTCGGGGGCAACACCGGTCACGCGCACCTCATTCGCCTCCCCCACGACTACTTGTTCGCCCGCCACAGAAGTGCTGGCGGAAAGGTAGTACACCGAGCGGTAGAGGAGAGGGATGAAGAGGCCCCGAACCGGCAGATCGCTCCACGCTTGGGTCGGGGCCACGGCCATCAGGAGCAACGCGCCGCCTCCGTGTCGCACTTCGTGCAGGAACGGAAAGCCATTGGAAAGTTCGATGAGCGTCTGTCCGGCCTGTCCCGACGGCCGGAAGTTCATGATGTGGTAGATCTCCGGCTGTTCTACGGAGGCCTCTTCACGCTGGCGGCTCTGGCTGAAGATTCCCTCGAAGAGCGGATGCTTCAGGTCGACCCGCTCGAACGAGGTCACGGTTCGGTCCCCTGACAGCGAACCGCTGAAGCCCCGGAACGAGCCGGCGTCGAGGGCCTCGAATAGTGCATTGTAGTCTTCGGCCCGGGCCTGGGCATTCGGAAAGAGAAAGAGGCCGCCGCCCCGGTCCGTGTAGCGCGCCAGTGCCTCCACCTCTCCACTCGACAGCGATTGGGGCCCCACGAGGAGAACCGTGTCGTACTGCCCGAGCTCGGCGGAGGGCAGCGCTGTTTCCTGGATCGTAGTCGTGCGAAACGCGATTCGATCCTTAATCATCTTCGCCGAGAGCGCGAGGTCCACGTACTTGGTGCGCTGCCCCTCCCCCTGAACGAGAAGGATGCGACGTTCCTCGGGCACGTGTAGCGTGAAGTGGTGTCGGTCGTCGGCCGGAAAATCATCCCCCCCCGTCACAACCGCGCCCGCCAGCCATCCTCGCGACTGGGGCGTCACGGTGAAGGAGACCGTGGTCTCCAGGTCGGGCTTAAGCGTTTCCGTGGTCTGCGCCACGCGCTCTCCATCCAGGTAGACGCTAGCCACGTAGTTGGTAAGCGTCTCGGAGCCATGGTTTTCGAGCGTCGCCTCCAGTTGGACCGGCTGGCCGACCTCCGCGATGCGGCTGGTCACCGTCACGTCCGAGATGCCCACGTTGGACTGCTCCCGCGTCTCAACGGGCAACAGTTGCACCCGAACGCCCTCTGGCACCTTCGTAGCAACCGAGTCGCCCAGGGTGCTCGCCTGCAGGTCGCTTGCCACATATACGGTCGTCCGGGGCGTCCCCGATTGCGCGGCCGCGTCGGCCGCCCGGACGACGGCCTTCGCAAGCGAGGTGGCCCCCGCCCGCGGCTCGAGGTCTGCGAGCGCCTGCCGGGCTACGCCTACGTTGGAGACGGGATCTGGGCGCTTCGGGCCGGCCTGAGCGGTCGGCCAGAGGAGCACCTCGTCGCCCTCCTCCACGGTGTTCAGCACTTGCCGACTGTCCTGGACCGCCTGCTCGAAGTACGATCCTCCCTCGCCGTCTGCCGCCATCGAGAGCGAATTGTCAACAACGATGGCGTGCGTCGTGGGCACGGACGCCCCCATGCCTGCAAGGCCTCCAGTGAGCGTAGGCTGGGCGAAGGCCAGGACGAGGCAGGCGATGGCCAGCATCCGAAGGGCCAGGAGCAGCCACTTCTTGATGCGCACACGCTGGACGGCCGACTTCTGGAGCTCCTTCACGAAGGCCAGCGAGCTGAAGTCGACCGTCTTCGGTTG
Source organism: Salinibacter sp. (assembly GCF_042218895.1). NCBI lineage: Bacteria > Pseudomonadati > Rhodothermota > Rhodothermia > Rhodothermales > Salinibacteraceae > Salinibacter > Salinibacter sp. Next base: position 20,820 of record NZ_JBDGQQ010000001.1, read on the forward strand.
GCGCAGGTTGAACAAGTGCAGAAAGAGCGGAATGGAGACGGCCGCCAGGGCCAACAGGGCGGCGGGATTTAGGAACGACACGAGGTGAAGGCTGGAGGAACAACAAGAGGACCAACACGAGGCGGGACCGGCTGCTACTGCACTGGCGGGGCCCGCGTTCCGGCCCCTGTTTCTGTTCCCCCTCTCCTCGCTCACTCCGTTTCTATGGGGGACTTCCTCCTCAGAGCGGTCGTCCCTCCACTCAGCGCCTGCTGCCGAGGCGCTGAGCGGCCATTGGGCTCTCACGCCCTCTGCGCGGCGCGAAGGAAAGCTTCCAGGGTGCCCACGTATGCCCTCTCTCCGCAGGCCTACGCCACGAGCCTGGGGTGGCCCCTTCTTCGCTCCAGACTGAACTGAACACGCGATTGCCGTAGAGTGTGGGACCGGTCCTATCCTGAAAGAGTGAAACTGGAAAACGAAAGCCCTTGCGTCCGGGTTTTCCGGTCGACTGTTCTCTCTTGCCGACCCGCCCCGTAGTCTCCATGGTCGCTCCTTCCCCCTCGGCTGCCCAGATTCGCACCGCTGCCCGGGCTGCCAATACGGCGCCCGTAGGGGTTCTAACTCGGCTCTTACTCGGTCCCCTGGCCCTCCCCGACCACCTCGGGCCTCGGCATACCCTACTGGCAGTGTGCCCCAACTCGAAAGCTGTAATCCGGGCGGCCCTTCATGCCGCCCAGGAGGCCCGGACGCCGCTCCTCTACGCCGCCACCCTGAACCAGGTGGACCGCGATGGAGGCTACACTGGATGGACGCCCGCCGCCTTCGCGTCCTTCGTAGCGGAGGAAGCGGACCGCCGGGACCTCGACGTTCCCATCTTTCTCGGCCTCGACCACGGCGGCCCGTGGGGGAAAGACGACCATGTCACTCAGGGGCTTGACTGCGCCACGGCGATGGCCGAGACGAAGCGCTCCCTCAAGGCGTGTGTGAGTGCAGGGTACGACCTCCTCCACCTCGATCCTGCGGCGGGTCCCCCGGACGCAGATCCGCCCCTGCCGGTCGACACGCTCGTCGACCGGACCGTGGAACTTATGCGCCACGCGGAGTCTGTGCGGCAGGCCCGCGGCCGTGGGCCGATTGCCTACGAGGTGGGGACCGACGAAACGCGGGGGGGACTGCAGACCGAAGACCGAATGCGCACTTTTCTTCGGCGCCTTCGAGACGCGCTCGAGCACCACGACCTTCCCCGTCCGTCCTTCGTGGTCGGGGACGTCGGCACCACGCTCGACGCTGATCGCTTTGACGCAGAACGGGCCGAGCGGTTCGCGGACGCCGCGGATGCCGAGATGGGGGCGCTCGTGAAGGGGCACTACACCGATGACGTAGCGACTCCCTCCGACTATCCCCTGAGCGGCATGGGGGGCGCCAACGTCGGGCCCGGCCTCTCGGCCGTCGAGGCCCGCGCGGTACGGAACCTCGCGGCGCTGGAGGAGGCGCTGGGAGGAGCCTCTGACGCCGTCGAGGTCCTGCGTACGGCTGTCGTGGAGAGCGGGCGCTGGAAGAAGTGGTTGCACTCAACGGAGCGGGGTGAGCCGTTCGAGGCCCTTCCCGACGATCGCAAGCAGTGGCTCGTCAACACAGGGAGCCGCTACGTGTGGTCACGCGCCGACGTGAAGAGGGCACGCGCCCAGCTGTACGAAAATGTGGCTCCGTACCGCGACGCCGAGGCCTACGTACAGTGGCGGATAAAGTCGGCAATTCTCCGCTACATGCATGCCTTCAACCTGATCGGCCTCTCCGACCGGCTTTCGGACCACCTCCCGGACGTTCCACAGGACGGCTCCTAGCGGAACTCGTTGGCCCGCTGCCGCGCGTCAGCGCCGCTATCGTTTCATCGCCAGGGTCACGCCGTCGGCCAGCGGGAGCATGCTCAGGGCCACCCGGTCGTCGTCACGGATCTTCTCGTTGAGCCGCTGGACGGCCCGTACGCTCTCGTCGTCGATGTCGGGGTCGGTCACCCGTCCCCCGCGGAAGACGTTGTCCAGTGCGATGACGCCTCCGGGCCGAAGGAGCTGCAGCGACTGTTCGTAGTAGGTGTCGTAGCGCTCCTTGTCCGCGTCGATGAAGGAGAAGTCGAACGTTCCGGCCTGCCCATCGTCGAGGAGGGCGTCGAGGGTCTCGTCGGCGGGTGCGAGGCGGAGGTCAATTCGGTCGTCCACGCCTGCTTCCCGCCAGTAGCGGCGAGCCGTCCGGGTGTACTCCTCACTGATGTCGCAGGCCACCAGTGTGCCGGTAGACGGGAGCACGTTGGCGACGGCAAGTGCGCTGTAGCCCGTAAATACCCCGATCTCAAGCGTGCGCCGGGCCCCAATCAGGCGTACCAGAAACTGGAGGAATTGGCCCTGCTCCGGGGCGATTTGCATTTTGGACTTCGGATGCTCGGCGGTTTCCTCTCGGAGGCGTCGCATGATCTCCGGCTCCCGCAGCGACACGGACAGGAGGTAGTCGTGTAGCTCGTCCGAGAGGCCGATAGACTTGTTGGACATAGGATCGTGGGACTGGTGCTCTTGTGAGCGCCGGTGGGCGGGCATACGGGGAGGACGCAACGGTGTGTCCCTCCGCCGGGGGTCTGCCTCCGTCACCGCAGCGCTGGGCGTCGGCGACAAGCGCGTTCTCGCGCCGCCCCCGAACGATTCACAGGACGGCGGGTACAGGATGTAGTCCTTTCTGTTATCACGCTGCACTTCCTTGCCGGGCCCCGCGGAGCTTTCCCTCGCGAAGCGGGACAGACGAGAGAGACTTGCAAATCTGCCGCTGCGGGCCTGGGAGCCCAGGCGGCGGAGATCATCCGGAGCCCGGGCGTGAGGTTGGTGCCCGATACGAATCAGTGGGACCGACCCGTTGTCTCCAGCTCCGGGCACACGACACCCTCGCACACTGATTGTCCACACACTCCTCCCGCTGATGAGCAACCCTGATGTTCTGTGGGTCGACGACGAAATCGACCTGCTTCGTTCCCACGTCATGTTTCTGGAGGACCGGGATTACGACGTGTCGACCGTCGCGAACGGGGCCGACGCGGTCGACATGGTGCGCGAGGATCCCTTCGATGTCGTGCTCCTCGACGAGCAGATGCCCGGCATGCAGGGGCTGGAGGTGCTCGATGCCATCAAGGAGGAGCGGCCCGAGATGCCGGTGGTGCTGGTGACGAAGAGTGAGGAGGAGGACCTCATGGAGGCCGCCCTCGGCAGTCAGATCAGCGACTACTTGACCAAGCCAGTCAATCCGAGCCAGGTTCTGCTCACCTGCAAGCGGCTGCTCGAGCAGTCCAAGCTGCGGCGAGAGACGCTCTCCCAGCGCTACCTGCAGTCCTTCAACGAAATCTCAGCGGCGCTTCAGGAATCGCTCTCGCCCGACGAGTGGATCGACCTCTACCAGCGGCTCGTGCAGTACGATCTTGAACTGACGGACGACGAGGGTGCCCGCCAGATCTTCCAGGATCAGTACGAGGAAGCCGACCGCACATTCGGGACGTTCGTGGAGTCCCGCTATCCAGCGTGGATCGACCAGATCGACGCCCCCCCGGGCCAGAACCGTCCGGTGCTCTCCCACGAGGTGGTGCCTGAGTTTGTGCTCCCGGAGGTGGGTGATGCGCCCGTCGTGTTCTTCGTGATCGATTGCCTGCGGTACGACCAGTGGCTTGAGCTGGCCGAGCTACTGCGTCCCCACTACAACGTCGACACGGACTTTTACATGGGCATTCTGCCCACGGCCACCCCGTACTCCCGGAACGCCATCTTTAGCGGCATGCTGCCCGTTGACCTCGTGGATCGGTTCCCGAAGGCGTGGCAGACGAACGAAGAGAATGAACACAGCCGCAACCAGTACGAAGAGGCCCTCCTCCACCACCAGCTCGACCAGCACCACCATGGCGACCTGAGCGTCCGCTATGACAAGCTCATTACGAGCGAAGACGGCCAGACGCTCACGCAGGACGCGACCAACCTCACCCAGCACGATCTCAGTGCCGTCGTCGTCAACTTCATCGACATTCTGGCCCACAGCCGGTCCGAATCGGACGTGCTCAAGGAGCTGGCCCCCGATGAGGAGGCGTACCGGGCCCTCACGCGCACCTGGTTCGAGCACTCGTGGCTGTACGACATGCTCCGCACCCTCGCCGACACGGAGTGTACGGTCGTCATCACTACCGATCACGGCGCCGTTCGTAGCCTGCAGTCGACGAAGGTGATTGGCGATCGGGAGACCTCTACGGCGCTGCGCTACAAGTACGGAAGCAACCTAAAGTGCGACGAGGATGACGCCATCCTCGTGCGGGAGCCGGAGAGGTTCGGACTCCCCAGCTACGGGATCAACACGAACTACCTCATCGCGAAGGAGGATTACTACTTCGTGTATCCCACCGACTTCCACCACTACGAGAATCTCTACCGGGATACGCTGCAGCACGGGGGAGCGTCGATGGAGGAAATGATTCTGCCGGTGGCCACCCTTCGGCCGAAGGCGTAGCGCTGAAGAGATTCGCTCTGCCCGCGACGGACTGCATGCCCAATGATGCGTGATGCGTGAACCGGGACGGGCAAACGAGGCGGTTTACTCCTCACGCATCACACCTCACGTATTCACTCTTCAGCATGTCCCCCACGGAGATCGACACGATTAAGGATCTGTTGCCCTGCACCACGGCGTCGGTCGACGAGACGCTGGACCTGGGAGCCCACGTCGCGGCGGCGCTCGACTCCGGGGCCGTCCTTGCCCTCTACGGGGACCTTGGGACGGGGAAGACCCATTTCGTGAAGGGCGTTGCTCAGGGGCTTGGCATCCCGCCCACCCGGGTGCGGAGTCCGACCTTCACGATCCTCTCGGTCTACGAAGCGGGGGAGCGGCCGCTCTACCACTTCGACGCCTATCGTGTGCAGAACCCCGACGAGTTCGTGGAGTTGGGCTTCGGGGAGTACGTGCGCGGCGACGGGCTCACGTGCATCGAGTGGGCGGACCGGGTCTCCGGTCTGCTTCCGCCCGATACGGTCCCCCTTCAGTTTCACCACGTCGCTCCGTCGAAACGACGAATCACGCCCAGCGCCCCGGAGGCCTCCATCCGCGACGACTCGTAACCGTGGGCGGCCGTCCCTCAGCGAAAAGGCGCTCCGGCGAAACGCCTCCTCGGCGCGGATGCTCCCCCGGCGATGACCGCCGAACGCCCAATCGTCACCGCAAACCGCTCAACCCTCGACGCAGATGTCCGACGCCCTCGACCTTCTCCTGGATCTTCCCCAGTACGCAAACGTCGCCGATGACGCGTACGCGCCAGGATTGGACCGGATGGACGCGCTGGTCGACGCGCTGGGGAACCCCCACGAATCGCTGCGGGCCGTGCACGTGGCCGGCACGAACGGGAAGGGCTCAGTAGCCGCCATGACCGCGGCCATCGCCACCGCAGCGGGCCTGAAGACGGGCCTCCACACCTCTCCCCACCTCACACACGTCACCCAGCGGATGCGGGTGAACGGCACGCCCGCCCCTACCGACTGGCTCACCCACACGCTCGACGAGTACCGCGCCCTCGTCGAGCGACTCCAGCCCAGCTTCTTCGAGCTCACCGTTGCCCTCACCTTCCGCTACTTCGCCGAGCAGGCAGTGGACCTCGCGGTGGTCGAGGTGGGGTTGGGTGGACGGCTCGATTCGACGAACGTGCTCCACCCGGCCCTCTCGGTCATCACCCACGTCGATCTCGACCACACCGAGATGCTGGGCGACACGCTCGACGCCATCGCCCGCGAGAAGGCGGGCATCATCAAGCCCGGGACGCCCGCCCTCAGCGCCGTGACGCAGCCGGAGGCACAGGCCGCCATCACGGAGGTCGCCGCCCAGAAGAACGCGCCGCTCCACCGGCTCGACGACGAGGCGACCTGGCAGTCCCACCGAGCCGACCTCACTGGCAGCATCGTCAGCCTCGACACGCCCGCCCGCCACTACGACCGCCTCTCGCTATCGCTTCCGGGCCGCCACCAACAGCGAAACGCCGCGCTGGCCATGCGAGCCGCCGAGTTAACATTCCTGGCGGACACCAACGACGACACGGCGGACGCAGCAGCGCGGGACGGCCTCGGCGACGTGCGGGAATACACAGGCTTTCGGGGGCGTCTCGATGTGATTCAGCAGCAGCCCTCCGTCGTGGTCGACGTGGGACACAATCCCCCCGCCATTGCCGCGAGCCTCGACACCATCGCCCCTGCGGTGACCGACCGCGGCGGCACGTTGCATGTGTGTCTCAACGCGGTGCGGGGGAAGGGTCTCGACGAGACCGCCCGCCTACTGGCCGACCACGACGCCCACGTCATCCCCATCCCCATCCACACCGACCGCGCCATCCCGCCCGGCGAGATCGCTGAGCGGCTGCGGGCGCAGGGCGTCACCGTCCACGAACCGCAACCGCTCGCCGACGCCCTCGACGCCTTCCGGCGCACGGCCGCCCCCGAGGACGTCCTGCTCCTCATTGGCTCGCACAAGCTGGTGGAGGCCCTCCCAGACGAGCTTCACGACCTGGGATAGCCGTCAAAACGTGAGGTCGAGCGTGAGTCGGAGAAGCACGTCGGACCGGTTGTGTCGATTCGAGTTGCGGATCCAGACGTTCGGCACCACCTCGACGCTGGGGTGAGGCCGGTACGTGACGCCGGCCAGGAGGAGCGACTCGACGGGATCGACGTCGAGCGGATCCGTCGCGGGAGGCAACCGGAGGGTCCAGTCGGCCCGGGCCACCACGCCCCAGTTCTGCGTCACGTGGAGGTGTCCGAAGAGACTGGCCCCATACTCCCGAACCGACGTCGTGTCGGTCCGTGTAGTAGCCGCTCGGTAGCCCTTCAGCCCCACTCGAACGTCTTCTCCCTCGTAGCCCGCGAAGGCCGAGAGGCGCAGGCTGCGGTCCCGGTGGTCGCCGTGTGTCGCGTAATCGCCCCCGGCCGCGAGCACAATTCGCCCAGAAGGGCTCGCCGAGAGGCGGCCGTAGACGCGCTTGTTCTGGTTCTGCTCCGGTCGGGCGGCACTATTGTTGCCGTACATAAATGCGTACCGGACGGTGCCGTCGGCGAGCAGGGGGCCGTCGAGCCGAAGGCCAAAATCCCGAGAATCGACGACGCCACGCCGGTTCAGAATCGTTCTTTCCAGGCTCCGGTAGCCCCACACGTTGCTCGAAATTTCGAAGGCCGGTGGCTCGGTCACTCCCACCGTGGCGCTATGGCCGCCCCAGTACTGCCATTCCACCCACAGGTCCTTCACGAAGGGAATCGGACCACTAGGGCCCGTGGTCCCGTCATTCGCCTCCAGGCGCGCACGTCCCTTGAGACGACGCGACAATTGAAAGTCGAGGGTCAGGTACAGGCGCCGGTATGTCAAGCCGTGGAGCCCCTCCCGGGCCGAGTCCGGAACGGAGAGGGGATACGGAAGCACGCCCCGTACGGAATCCGGAGCCGACGCCGCGTAGAAATAGTCCCCGAAGGCCCGCCCGCTGAGGTCGATGGTCTGGCCGAGTACCGGTCGCCCCCCGACCACCGTCAGAAGTGCGAACAGAACCGCGAGGAGGCGTTGTACAGCCGGCATGAGAATAGATCGTCGACCTCGAATTTACGAGCTTACCAGAGAATGCCACACGGAAGCGCGGCATGGTTTGCTTTTTCACAATTTAGTTGAGAAGGGAGGAATTGCACCCGCAAATCGCAAACGAAAAGGGTGTGACGGAACGGTCTCTTCGGCTCCTAAATGCAGCCTCGACGACCCCCCACCGCCGGTCGGCTCGGAGTTGTACGTTGGGACCAAGCGGCAGAGCCCCCTGGTGCACGTCGCCCGTGTCCTCACAGTCCTTAGCGAGGAGCCACTGTGTGCGGGGCTCGATCGGCCGTGGGTCTGGTCGTCGCTCCCCGTGGACAGGACCGACGCAGAACCGTAGGGACGACCGCGCCCGCCGTCGCCATTGAACCACAGCGTCGGATTCGCCGTGTTGCAGGAGGAGGCGCCGAGCGACGGTTCTGCAATCAATCACGCCCGACCGATGGACATCCAGTCCGCCCCCCCTGAAGACCTCCGCGATATTCAGGATCTGCTCCGGGCAGTCGACCTGCCGGCCGAGGATCTCACGCCCGAGCACCTGGCCCACTTCCTCGTCGGGCGCGACGGACAGAGACTCGTTGGCGCTGTGGGAATAGAGCCCACCGGCGACGGAGCGCTGCTGCGCTCGCTGGCCGTGCGTCCGACGCATCAGGGCGAGGGAGTCGGAACGCGTCTCCTCGGGGCAATGGAGACGCAGGCACAGCACGGGGACGTAGAGACGCTGTACCTCTTGACGACCTCTGCGGCGTCCTTTTTCCGCCGCCACGGTTACGCGACGATGGAGCGGAGCGCCCTGCCCACGGCGATCCAGCAGACCGAGGAGGCCGCCCGGCTCTGCCCGGCCAGCGCCACGTGCATGCAGAAGTCCCTTGGGGCGACGGAGGAGACATGCTCCTAGTCGAGCTTGGGGCCTCAAGCCTTTCCCGATGGAGCCCGTCCGCTCCGGCCTCCGGTGCGTCGAGGAAGGGCCGCACTATTTCGGGGAACCCCGTCATCGCCAACGCCGTGATCAGTTCTGCCTCTAATCCGCATTCCCAGAATTTAAACATCTGAGGACCCCCCACGGGCCCGGAACGGCGATCGACTTTCCCTGCGCGTCGTTCCCATCCGGGAACAGAGTAGTACACGACCGACCTCTTGCCGCACGCCGCAATGCTTTTTTCGTCTGGCGACGACACGTCCCCCTTTGACGACACGCCCCGCGTCCTGCTCTTCACGGGCAAAGGAGGCACGGGCAAGACCACCTGCGCGGCCGCCACGGCCTTGCGCGCCGCCCGGCAGGGACAGAAGACGCTCGTCCTCTCCTCGGACCCCGCCCACAGCCTCGCCGACGCGCTCGACCAGGAGCTTGGCCCGGAGGCCCGGGAGGTGGCCGACAACCTGTTTGCGCAGGAGGTGGACCTCTACTACTCAATGAAAAAGCACTGGGGCAACATGCGCGAGCTGATGCTCACGGTGTTCCGGTGGCAGGGGGTCGATCAGATTGCCGCCGAGGAGCTTGCCGCCCTCCCGGGCATGAACGAGGGGTCGGTGCTGCTGTGGCTCGAGGAGGCACTCCGCGAGAAAGACTACGACCTCATCGTCGTAGACAGCGCGCCCACCGGCGAGACGCTCACCCTTCTTACGCTTCCGCAGGTCACGCAGTGGTGGCTCGCGAAGGCCTTTCCGTTCCAAAAGACCGCGGTCAAGTCGCTGGGCTTTGGCGTCCGCAAGACCACCGGGATCCCGCTGGACAAGGGCTACGAGGAACTGGAGGTCATCTTCGAGAAGCTGGAGCGCGTGCAGAAGGTGCTCGTGACCCCCTCGACGACGTCCATCCGCCTCGTCACGAACCCTGAGAAGATGGTGATCGAGGAGGCCCGGCGGGCGTATACGTATCTGCAACTCTACGGCTACGGCGTGGACAGCGTCATCGTCAACCGCGTGCTCCCGGCGGACAAGGTGCCGGACAACTCATTCTTCGAGGGATACTTGACCTCCCAGGAGGAGTATTTGGAGGAAATCGAGCAGAGCTTCCGTCCCCTCCCCATCCTCACCGTGCCCCATCTTGGCGAAGAGGTGTTCGGGCCCGGTCGTCTGGCCCGAATCGGCGGGGCCTTGTACACGGACCGGTCCCCGATGGCCGTGCTTCATGAGGGGGGCACCCTCGAGGTCGAGGCGGAGGGCGACGCGTACGTTCTCGTGTTTCCCCTCCCGTTTGTCGAGGAGGAGGAAGTCGACGTGCGCCAGCTCGGCGATCAGCTGGTCGTGCAGGTGGGCAACCAGCGGTCCAACCACATCCTGCCTAACTTCCTCCGCTACTACGCGTTGACGGCAGCCTCCCTGGAGGACGACCGGCTGCGCGTTCGCTTCGAGCCAGACGCCCAGCAGCAGGAGTGACCGGGAGCGGAAATGCGATGAACCCGCCGGGGTCTTTCTCGTTGGGAAGCTAACTGTGTTAATCTCGTCACCTCGCCCGACTGAGCCCTCCTTCGCTCATGTTCGTTCCCGGCGCACTTCTGAAGCGGCTCTACACCTTCGGCAGTCTCGAAAATACGGATCGCGGCGTCGAGTTTGCCCTCAAGAACCGTCTAAAGGACGCAACGCTGACGGGGCTCCACGACGTCAAGATCAACGGGGATTCAATTCCACTCGACAAGGTGCATCTCTTCATGGGAGAGGGGGAAACCTACTCGGCCGACGAAATCTCGGACGACAGTGCGATCGACTTTCCGCTGCGCCGGACCCTCCACATGCGGGCCAACGGGCTGTTCCTGGACACCGGCAAGCACGAGATTGAGCTCGTCTTTCAGGCCCAGCCGTTCGGTAGGCTCAGCTTCACGGTTGAAGACTCGGTTTCGGAGCAGGACGGGGCTGTCAAGCGCATTCCTCGGGACGAGGACGACAACTACAGTCAGAAGATCATCGACGAGCGGCAGCAGTTCATCGAGGACTACAGCGACACGTCGCTCGAGCACATCCCCCACTACTCGTTCGATCCGCACGATGCGGACGGCAATGTCGAGAACTTCACCGGTGTCGCCCAGATCCCCATCGGCTTTGCCGGGCCACTCACGGTGCAGGGCGAGCATGCGCAGGACGATTTTCTGATTCCCCTGGCCACCTCGGAGGGCACGCTCGTGGCCTCCTACAACCGGGGCATGAAGGTGTGCAACCTGAGCGGCGGCGTGGAGGCCACCGTGTCCGGCGATTGCATGCAGCGGGCGCCGGTTTTTGTCTTCGACACCGCCCGCGAGGCCCGGGACTTTACCCACTGGGTGGACGACCACATGGATGACGTGCGCGAGGAAGCGGAGTCGACGTCCAGCGTAGCCGAGCTGCTCCACATCAACTACTATCTGTCCAACCACTTCGCGTACCTGCGCTTCAACTACCGCACCGGCGACGCGGCGGGGCAGAACATGGTGGGCCGCGCCACCTTTGCCGCCTGCGGCTGGATTGTGGATCAGTATCCGGGCTCGGTCGAAAACTTCTATCTAGAATCGAACTTTGCGACGGACAAGAAGGCCTCGCAGGTGAACGTGATGCAGACCCGCGGCAAGCGCGTGACGGCCGAAGCGACGATCGACCGGGAAGCCCTGGTTCAGCACATGCGCGTGGAGCCCGAGAGCCTCCATCATCACTGGAACGTGTCGACCGTGGGGGCCTTTCTGTCCGGCGCTAACAACAACGGGGGACATTCCCCCAACGCCATCACGGCCCTCTTCATCGCCACGGGACAGGACGTGGCCAACGTCTCCGAGTCGTCGGCCGGCGTCTTGTACACAGACCTGACCGGCGACGGGGACCTGCACATTTCGCTGACCATTCCGTCGCTCATCGTGGCCACGTACGGCGGCGGCACCGGGCTCCCAACCCAGCGCGAATGCCTCAAGGTGATGGACTGCTACGGGCAGGGGAAGGTGCATCGGTTTGCCGAAATCGTGGCCGCGGCGACGCTTGCCGGAGAGCTCTCCCTCGGGGCGGCCATCTCGTCGTCCGACTGGGTCTCTAGCCACGAGACGTATGGGCGCAACCGGTGACTGCGTATGAGCGTGACTGCGTGTGGGAGTCCGGATGTATGAGGGGGCGAAAGTCAACGCCCCTTAATTTTCCAATCTTCAATTTGCCAACCTTCCCGCCTATCGACCTTCCCGCTTTTCGGCCTCTAATCTTCAACTTTTCCACCTTCAACCTTGATACTCGCTGTTCTTGAGGTGGCCGTCCCGGTGCTCTACGCGATTGCCATCGTAGTGCTCACCGCCTACGGAGGCAATCTCCTGTGGCTGTCCCTCTTTCACGCGAACAATGAAACGCTCCGCGAAGGCCCCGTACCGGATCCGGACGCCCTCCCCACTCCCGACGAGTCCTGGCCCACGGTAACGGTGCAGCTGCCTCTCTACAACGAAGCCGAGGTGGCCCACCGTCTCATCGACGCCTGCGTGAACCTCGACTATCCGCGCAGCAAGCTCGAAATTCAGGTGCTCGACGACTCAACCGACGAAACGGTGGAACGAGTGGCGCGGCGGGTCGCGCACTGGCAGGACCAGGGGGTCGACATCACCCACGTGCACCGCGACGACCGGACCGGATACAAGGCCGGGGCCCTCGCCAACGGACTGCGCCTCGCTCGCGGCGAGCTCGTCGCAATTTTCGACGCCGACTTTGTGCCCCACCCCGACTTCTTGCGCCGCATGATCCCACGTTTTTTTGGGGACGACGACCTCGGCATGGTGCAGGCTCGCTGGGGACACCTCAACCGGGACGACTCGCTGCTGACGAAGGTGCAGGCGTTCGGCCTCGATGCCCACTTTGCCATCGAGCAGCGCGTGCGGGAGCAATCCGACTGCTTCATGAACTTCAACGGGACCGCGGGCGTCTGGCGCCGCGCCTGTATCGAGGAGGCGGGGGGCTGGGAGCACGACACGCTCACGGAAGACCTCGACCTCAGCTACCGCGCGCAGCTCCAGGGATGGCGCTTCGAGTACGTACCGGCCGTGGAGGCCCCGGCCGAGTTGCCCCCCGACATGAACGCCCTCCGCTCCCAGCAATTTCGCTGGGCGAAGGGAGGCGTGGAGACGGCCCTGAAGCTGGTGGGGCGCCTCTGGCGGTCGGCCCAGCCGTGGCGGGTGAAGCTGGAGGGCACGTTCCACCTCACGGCCCACTTCGCCTTCCCCTTCATCCTGCTCGCCGCCCTTACCCACGCGCCTCTTCTGCTTCTGAAGGGGCTGGGCCACGGTCCGGGGGAGATCTATTTCGCCCTCATGGGCTTTGGACTGTTCGGCTTCGTCGGGTTTTTCCTGGCACAGCTCTTTGCCCAGCGGGCGCTCCATCCCGACTGGCAGTCCCGCCTGCAGCTCTTTCCGGTCTTCATGGCCGGCACGATGGGCCTGTCCCTCAGCAACACGAACGCCTTCTGGCAGGCCCTCCGCGGAACGGACACGGCCTTCATTCGCACGCCCAAGTACGGGGTCGGGGCCGACGACAGCTGGTGGCAGAGTCGGTACGCCATTGCTGAGCTGCCCCGCGTGGTGTGGGGGGAGCTGGGCCTCGCCGTGTACTCGACGGCTGGGCTCGTCGTCACGGTCGCCCTCGGCGAGTGGGCGGCGGTGCCGTTCCAGGCCCTGTTCGCCGCGGGGTTTATTCTGATCACCGTGTCGAGCCTGCGACAGGTGTTCGCGGTGCGACAGGATCGCACAGTCTCGGCTCCTGCCTCCTCGCCTGTGTCTTGAAACCGATCCGCCCCGTCATTCCGTTACACAGATGCTCTCGGGGTGCTTCTGAGCCCCCGCGCCCTGCTCGGCGCCGCCCGTGTACTGCGGGGCTTCCCTCTTCGCCTTCTCTCCTTCCCAGTGGCCTCTCCCCATGTCCCTGCCTGCCCTTGAGGAGCCACTCAAGCTGCTTGAGCAGAAGGAGATCGACGCCGCGATCGAGGTCCTTGAGCAGAAGGTGCGCAGGCTCCCCGCCCACCTTACGGCCCACGTGCTGCTCGCCCGTGCCTACGAGGCTCAGGAGCGGTGGGATCAGGCCCTGCGGTCGTGGGGGAACGCGTACGTGCTGCTGCCGAACAGTCCGATCGTGGAGCAGGGCAAGAAGCGTGTGCTCCGGCGCATGGACGACGCGGAGGAAAGCTCGGACCGCTCGGCAATTGTCGCCGGACTGGAGGCCCGGCTCGCATCAGGCGAGTCTTCCCTGGAGCAGGACGAGGACCCCGACACGGAGGCGACCTCCGAGGAGGGCTCAGCGACGACAGGGGAGAGTGACGACCTCGCCCAGTTGCGTCGGTGGGCCGAAAAGGAAGCCCGGCAGGGAGGGGCCCGCCCGGACCTCCCCGACAAGCCGTCCCCGAGCGGACCTTCGTCGTCCGATGAGCCGCCCTCCACGCCTGAAGAGCAGATCGAAAAGTTCGAAGAGGAGAGCTCGGACGCGGATCTAGAAGGTCTCATCGAGGACCTTGAGTCGGCGCGGGTTGACCCGGACCCGGACGCCGGGGACGCTCCTCCGCCTGAGCCCGAGGACGACACGCAGGACATGGTCTCGGAGACCCTGGCGCAAATCCACGAAAGCCAGGCGAACTACCAGGAAGCGGCCCGCATCTACGGCGAGCTCGCGTCGCAGGAACCGGACCGGGCCGACGAGTTCCGGCAGAAGGCCGCCGAGATGCGTGAGCTGGCCGACACGACCGACGAGGGGGAGTAATTTCTGCCGCCGTGTGTTCCCGTTCTGGATGATGCCTTCTCGATGGACGCCCTCCTCCAACTCCGCCGCCGGTCGCCCCGTGTAGTCGTCGGGCTCATGTCCGGCACCTCGCTCGATGGGGTCGACGCCGCGCTCGCCCGCCTCTCCGGCAGCGGCACGGACCTCACTGTCGACTCCGACGGATTCGTCCATGTGCCCTATCCGAAAGCGCTGCGAACCCTCCTGCGCCGCAATGCGGCACCGGAGTCCTCGTCCGTCCGCGACCTTGCGCGGCTCGACGTTCGTCTAGCCGGCGTGTACGCCGAGGCTGTGGACAGCGTGTTGGCGGACGCCGGGCGCAGTCGCGAGGCGCTCGACCTCGTGGGCTCCCACGGCCAGACCGTGCAGCACCTCCCCGATCCTGCCAACTGTGCAGGCGAGGAGGTCCGCGCGACCCTGCAGATCGGCGAGCCGTCGACCCTGGCCACCGAGCTGGGCGTGCCCGTGGTGGGCAACTTTCGTCCGTCCGACATGGCGCTCGGGGGGCAGGGTGCCCCGCTCGTCCCGTACTTCGACCACGTCACCTTCACCGATCCGGAGGAAGACCGCGGGCTGCTCAATCTCGGCGGCATCGCCAACCTCACGGTGCTGCCCGCTGGAGGAACGCCGGATGACGTGCGCGCCTTCGACACCGGCCCGGCCAACATGGTGATCGACGCCCTCGCCGAGCGCCTTTTCGACGCTCCCTACGATCCCGACGGCCAGCACGCCGACGCCGGTACGCCCGACCATGACTTCCTGGCCGACCTGCTGGAGGGCGATTTCTACCGGCGGGAGCCGCCCAAATCTACCGGCCGTGCTGACTTTGGGGCGGACTACGTGGACCACCTGCTCGGTGCTGCGCAGTCCCGGGGCCTGAGCGCCGAGGACACGATGGCCACGGCCACCCTCCTCACCGCCGCCTCCGTCTATCAGGCCTACGCGCAGTACGTGCGCCCCGACCAGTCCATCGATGTCCTCATCGCCAGCGGTGGGGGCACACACAACGATGCGCTCATGCGGATGCTACGCGACGCCTTTGCGCCAATCCCCGTTCGCACTGCCGCCGACTACGGGGTGGACGCCGACGCGAAGGAGGCCCTCTGCTTCGCCGTCCTCGCTCATGAAACCGTCAACGGCGTGCCCACCAATCTGCCGTCGGTGACCGGCGCGTCGAGACGCACGCTTCTGGGGTCGATCAGCGTGCCGGGGCCGTGAGCCCACGCCGACTCTTCGTCGGCTGCCCCCGTCCAACACCTCGGGGGAGGCAGGGAGTTGCAGGCCGCCTTGCCGCTTTCTTTCCGCGGCGGCCCGGCGTCCCAATCAAAAAGCCGACGAAAGGACCTTCCTCCCCGCGTCGTTCCGCAAACACGCCTTCGCGCCTGGGATATGCGTACTTTGGCGCCTCTTCCTCCTCTCGACTCAACGCCTTCTTCCCATGGAAGCCCACGAGCATCCGCAGCAAACCGCCATCTCCGAGATTGGCGAGTTCGGCCTCATCGCCCACATGCGCGACACGCTCGGTGAGCCGGAGGCCGACTCGGTCGTCTCGGGCGTCGCCGACGACGCGGCCGTGTACCGCGTCGATGACGGGCAGGTGCATCTCCTCACCACGGACATGCTCGTGGAGGGCATCCACTTCGACCGCGCATTTATGCCGTTGGAGCACCTCGGGTTCAAGGCCCTGTCGGTGAACGTAAGCGACATCGTGGCGATGAACGCAGCCCCGCGCTACGCCACGGTGTCGGTCGGCATTCCGCAGAACACGTCCGTCGAGATGGTAGAGACGATCTACGAAGGCCTCGATCAGGCCTGCGGCGCCTACGACGTGACCATCGTGGGGGGCGATACAGTTGCGGCCCACGGACTGACGCTCTCCGTGTCGGTCGTCGGGGCGGCGGCGGAGAGCGATGTCATTTACCGCGAGGGGGCTCAGGTGGGCGACAAGGTGTGCGTCACGGGAGACATCGGGGCCTCCTTCGCGGGCCTGAAGGTGCTCCTGCGCAACCGCGAGCGCCTCGAGGAGGAGGGAGAGGATTTTGACCCCAAGCTCGATTCGTACTCGTACGTCATCCGTCGCCACCTTGCTCCGCCCGCCCAGCTTAAAGCAATCCGCGAGTGGGCCGACGCTGGGGCCCAGCCACACGCGCTCATCGACATTTCGGACGGGCTTGCCGCTGAGGTTCACCACATCTGTGAGGCCAGTGGCGTGGGGGCCCAGCTCTACGAGCCCGCCCTGCCCATCGACCCGGAAACCCGAAATGTGGCTACCGACTTCGGCGAAGACGTGAGCGTCTACGCCCTCTTTGGGGGGGAGGACTACGAACTCGTCTTCACGATGCCGGAGGACGATCTCGATGCTCTCGACCCGCAAACCTACAACGTGGTGGGGGAAGTCGTAACGCCCGACGATCCGGACGATCCTGTTCTCCTCCAGCGAGCCCACGGTGAGAATGTCCCGCTACAGCCGGACGGCTTCGAGCACTTCGACGACTCGCCTCCTCAGCAGTAGTTCGGTCGTCGAGCGGACGCTCCTACGAGCCGGACGCCTCCTGGCACTCCGCTTTGAGTGCGTTGAGCTCCTCCTTGAGGCGTTCGATCTCGTGATCGAGCGTCTCCAGGGCAGACTCTGCCTCCGTAAAATCGGCCGAGCGCCCCATCTCCTCCAGCACGGTCGCTGCCTCGCATGCGGGCTGGGCCCGGAGGCTTCCGGTGGCGCCCTTCAGCCCGTGTGCCTCCCGTTTTAACGTCTCCGCGTCCTCGTCCTCCACCGCCTCCCGGATGGCCCCCATGTAGCTCGGACAGTCGTCGAGGAACGAGTTGATAATCGTCACGACGAGGTCGGGATCTCCGTCCAGAAGCTCGACGAGTGCGTTGCGATCAACGGGAGGCGTGGCCATGAAGGATTCCATCTGTCGGCTGGGAGTCGAGGGGACGCCAAGTTATACGGAATCCGAGTCGCAAAACGTCTCACGCCAGACTTGGCTCAAAATCCTACGCCTAGGGTTCAGACAGTAGGAGCCAGACTCCGTATCGTATCTTATTGTTTCCCCTGCTCTCTACACGCAAGAAGCATGCAAGAAATGGATCAGGCCCGTCCTTCGGCCTGATATTTTGGGCGCCATTCTAATGGAGGCGGGTCCCCACTGCGAGCCTCGGGCTCGTCACGGACGCTGCTGGGAACAGGCGTCTGGGCTGGGCCCCCAACGGTCGAGCCAGACCTGTCGCTGAACGTGGCGCTGATGATAGCCTGGCGCGTGTCCGATTGGGGAGCCCGGTGGGGCGTCGAGGGCCGCGGGGCGCGTTGTCGTGTCGCGGGAGCGGTTCAGGAACCGCTCGATGGCCATTCGAACCGACGTTCGGTGCGCCTGTGCTTCCGACGTCGATCCCGGATGGGCGTTGAGCCAGTCCCGCAGGGCACGCAGGTGCTGTGTCATCCGGGCACGCACGGCCGGGGCGATCTCGGCGGTGTCGGCCCGGTCGAGCAGGACGTCGGCCCACGCCTGTTGCACCGTCCGCTGCAGTTCAGCGCGATAGGCGTCGTCCGGCGTCTCCGCCTTCCACACGGCGTCCGTGATCCGGGTGAGCGTGGCTCGAAGCCCCGGGAGCTCGGCGTTGGCGTCGTGCTGCTCGACGAGTCGCATGGCCCGCTCCGGCACCGTGAGGGCGTCGAGCACCATCGTAGCTGCTACCTCCGCGGGGGCGTAGGGGTCAAACGTCGGGCCGGTGCGCCCCTCGAAGAGCTCCCGGTTGGACGGATGACCGGGGGGCCGCGGCGGAATGTGCTCCCGGGCGGCCTCCGGCAGGGCCAGGGCCGAGGGGGTGATCGTCGAGAGGAGGGCGTCGAGCGCCGCTGTTTGCCGATCCGCCGGCACAGGCCTTGACAACGCCGGGTCCTTCTCCCCCCGTACGGCATACTCGTACGTCTCACCGCCCACGAGCTTCGCGGTCGCCTCGACCTGGTAGCGGTGCCGCAGGTAAAGCGGCACAAGCACCTCCTCCATGCGCGCGAGGGGCTCGCTGCTCTTCACGACGGTCTCTCCGAAACGGTCGAGCGCCACGTCGCGCACGTTCATCTCCCGGTCGAGCGCCTGCACCATGTTGCTCCCGTTGTCCCACAAATTCGACTTCGGATGGGCGGCACCGGCCGGCCGTGCGTCCGCGTCGGTGATGTAGCGAAGGCCCTTGCGTTCGGCGTCCCGGATGATGCTGTCGAGCAGCTCGGCCTCGGTCTGATTGGGCCCCGGCCGGGCGTAGGCGTAGCGGATCGCCATCTTGTCCCACCGCTCCACGCCGGTGTCGTAGGCTTGATCGAGCGAGATCGAGTCCCCCTCCACGCGGGCGAGGGGCGCCGGATAGTCCATCACAGAAGCCCGATTGTTGACCGACGCCGCGAAGTTGTGTGCGAGGCCGAGCGTGTGGCCGACCTCGTGCGCCGACAGCTGACGGATCCGGGCTAGGGCCATCTTCAGCATCGGGTCCTCCTGGTTCGGGAACCCGTCGGCGTGGGCGCCCTGATACGGAGCCAGCATGCCCTCGGCCAGCAGATAGTCCTGTCGCACACGCTGTGAGCCAAGGGTGACGTGCCCCTTCAGGATCTCGCCGGTCCGGGGGTCCGTGACGGAGTCCCCGTAGCTCCAGCCCCGCGTGCGCCGGTGGACCCACTGGATCACGTTGTAGCGCACGTCCATCGCGTCGGCGGTGTCCGGGAGCATCTTGACGCGGAAGGCGTCCTCGTAGCCGGCCGCCCGGAACGCCTCGGCCCACCACCGCGCCCCGTCGAGCAGGGCACTGCGGACCGGCTCGGGCGTGCCGGGATCGAGGTAGTAGACGATCGGCTCCTCCGGCGGACAAAGGCCGTCGTCCGCGGGAGGCGCCGCGCAGTGGAGCCGGTGCCGATGTATGACGCGCTGGGCCATCGATTCCCCGATGGGCGTCGCGTAATCCTTGTACTTGTTGTAGAAAAGCCCCGATCGCGGATCAAAGGGGCGCGGCGAGTAGCCCGACGTGTCGGGCAACTCGATGAGCGAGTGGCGCACGTGGAGCGTCACCGAACGGGGGTCGGCGGCCGTCTGCTCCACGTACTCGCCCGGATCGCCGTCCGTCGTGAAGGTGAGTCGCGCCTCCAGCTCGGTGTTCTTCGGAAAGGCCTTCACGTTTTTGAGGTACGGTGCGCTACGACTCTTTTCAAGCGAATACGAGCCCTGGTCGGTTTCCTTGAGGCGGCGAGCCACCCCGTGGGCATCGCGCACGACAAAGTCCGTGGCGTCAACCAGCACGTGCCCGTTCTCTCCCTCCGCCGCAACCTCGAAGCCCCACACGACGCCCGGCGCGAAGGCCTCCCGCACGGCTTCGCGCTCCTCCGGATTGTCCGTAGAGGCGCGGTAGTCGAGGTTCGGCTCGACGAGGAGCACCTTCGGGCCGGTCCGTTCGAAGCGGACGACCCGCTGCGTACCGAGCTGGCCGCGGTCGAGGCCCACGGGGTTCGAGCCGAGCCCGGTGGGCAGGGACGTAAGGTAGAGAACCTCCGTGTCGAGCCGAGGGATCTCCAGCCACAGTTTGCCGGTCTTCGAGTCCCAGTAGACCGGGAAGTAGCCGTCAATCTTCTTCATCCCCTCGGTCTTCTCGGCGATGCTGGGCAGCGGGTCCGCTTCCGCATCCTGAGATTGGGCCCGCGCTCCTCCGGCGAGACCAAGTGCAAGCAGCACGATGAGGAGGCCGGTCCGAACGTGGGGACACATCATAACGGGAAGGGGACTTCTTCCAAACAGCAGATTCGAACGTCGTGCGGGAACGCACGCGATAGCTGAATTTACGAAATCCTGTACCAAAAAAGCGAGCGTTCCCCGCGGTTTAGAATTCCCGGATTCTTTGCGGTGCGACTGTGGAATTCTCACCCGCTGCGTGCGCATTTGCCTCCAGTGCTTGGTACGTTGAGGTGTTGCGCATCCTCTTGCCAGCTACACCGGCCTGCGGGGGGAGCCACACCCGATTCCTCTATCCTCATCGAACAACCGACCGCTCTCCATGGAAGTAGGAGCCAATGAAGTCAAGGGCGAAATTGTCGAGGTCGTCGGTCCGGTCGTCGACGCCGAGTTTCCCGCCGATGGCGTTCCCGACATTCTAGATGCTCTTCGCGTTGAGCGCGAGGACGGAGACACGCTGACCCTGGAGGTGCAGCAGCACCTTGGGGAGCGGCGCGTCCGTGCCATCGCCATGGACTCAACCGGTGGCCTGCAGCGCGACCAGGAAATTATCGCCACGGGTCAGCCGATCGCTGTACCGATCGGTGAGGAAATCCGCGGGCGTCTCTTCAACGTAGTCGGGGAGCCGATTGACGGCCTGCCCGAACCGGACGTTGACGAGTACCGCCCCATTCATCAGGATCCGCCCGAGTTCGACGAACTCGCCGGCTCGCAGGAGGTTCTGGAGACGGGGATCAAGGTGATGGACCTGATTCAACCGGTCCCGAAAGGCGGGAAGGTTGGGCTCTTCGGCGGGGCTGGGGTCGGAAAAACGGTGCTCATCATGGAGCTCATTAACAACATTGCCAAGGCGCACGAGGGCCTCTCGGTCTTCTCGGGCGTCGGTGAGCGCACCCGCGAGGGCAACGACCTGCTCCGCGAGATGATTGAGGCCGGCGTGATGACGTACGGGGAGGAGTTCCGAGAGTCGATGGAGGCAGGGGGCTGGGACCTCGACAAGGTCGACTTCGACGTGATGCAGGAGGAGAGTAATATCTCACTCGTCTTCGGCCAGATGAATGAGCCGCCGGGCGCTCGGGCTCGCGTGGGCCTGACGGGCCTCACCATTGCGGAGTACTTCCGCGACCTCGGCGGGCGCGACGTGCTCTTCTTCCTCGACAATATTTTCCGCTTTGTGCAGGCGGGGCAGGAGATGTCGGCGCTCATGGGCCGCATGCCGAGCGCTGTGGGGTACCAGCCGACCCTCAGTAGCGAGATGGGCGACCTGCAGGAACGTATTACCTCCACGCAGGAGGGCTCCATTACCTCCTTCCAGGCCGTTTACGTGCCGGCCGACGACCTGACGGACCCGGCCCCGGCCACCACCTTTGCCCACCTCGACTGCACGACGGTGCTCTCGCGCCAGTTGGCCACGCAGGGCATCTATCCGGCCATCGACCCGCTCGACTCCACGAGCCAGATGCTCAACGAGCGGGCCCTCAGCACGGAGCATTACGAGACCGCCCAGGCGGTGAAGGAGATCCTGCAGCGGTACGAGGAGCTGCAGGACATCATCGCCATCCTCGGAATGGATGAGTTGAGCGACGAGGACAAGCAGGCCGTAAACCGTGCCCGTCGTGTCCAGCGCTTCCTCAGCCAGCCGTTCTTCGTGGCCGAGCAGTTCACCGGCCAGCCCGGCAAGTACGTCCCCATTGAGGAGACCATCCGGGGCTTCCGCATGATCCTCGACGGTGAGCTCGATCATCTGCCCGAGCGGGCCTTCCTGCTGAAGGGCACGATCGACGAAGTCATTGAGGAGGGAGAGAAGATGCGTGAGGAGGAATAACGTCAGTGTGGAACGTGAACCGGTTCGTTCGTCGCTTGGCTCTGCACGGCGCTGCCCCTCTCCCATTTGGTACTCGCAACCCGCAACCCGACGTTGATCCATGCCCGATGAGTTGAATGTTGACATCGTGACTCCGGATAAGCACACCTTCCAGGGCCCGGCCACTGGTGTGCGCGCACCGGGCACAGAGGGGGCCTTCGAGGTGCGCAAGGATCACGCCCCCATGGTCGCCGCCTTCGGCATCGGCCCCCTGATTGTGAAGACGACGGCCGCCCACGAGTACGCCGACATGCACGATGACCGCATCGTCTTTGCCACGAGCGGGGGCTTTCTGGAGATCTTAAACAACAACGTGACGGTGCTGGCGGAAACCGTAGAGCCAGCGTCGGAGATTGACGTGGAACGGGCCGAGAACGCTGAAGAGCGAGCCCTTCGTCGTCTCGAAGAGGGGGTGAAGGGAGAAGAGCGCGAAAAGCACGAAGCGGCCCGCGAGCGAGCCCGCAATCGTCTGCGCGTAGCGATGGGCAAGGTGGGAACCCGTCGGTCGTAGCCGGTCCTCCAGGGGCCTCATCTCTCTCCCCTGATCTCCCCACCGTCACCGGGCACCGTGCCGGAGATCCGGCCCGTACAAACACCTTTGCTGAGGACCCCAGACCCCGGATCTGCATCTCCCGCCAGGACTTCCTCCTGTCCGCCATGGAGAAAAAGAAGAACCTTTTCCGCATTGATACCGGCCGCACGCACGGCTGGCAGGTTCGCATCATCCGCAACGGCGAGCGGCACACCAAACTCTTCTCGGACAAAAAGTACGGCGGCAAGGAGTCGGCCTACGAGAAGGCGTTGGCGCACCGCAACGAGATGCTCGAGGAGCTTCCCGATCTGCCCGATGAGGGCCCGCTTCACACCGATGAGGTGCACGAGCGCCGCTGGGAGGCCGTCACCCGCACCGGCGTGAAAGGGATCGGGTTCACGATGACGACCTACAGCCGGGCCACCGACGCGAAGCGGCCCTACATTACCGCCCACTGGCCCGGCGAGGACCGGTGGCGCTGCACGAGCTTCTCCATCGTGAAGCATGGCCTGCGGGGGGCCCTCAACGAGGCGGCCGAGACACTGGTTGAGCACGCCGATCCCGACCTCACGGCGGAGGAAATGGTCGACACGGCCCGCCCGGCGGTGGAGTCATTGTTAAAGAAACACGACGTGGCGGACGCGGTCTGAGCGGCGACCGTGCGGGCCTCGGCGGAATGGTCCTCGGTCGTTTCCTGCCGGCTCCACGCTCTGATAGGTAGCGGCGAGTGTGAGGAGACAGAAAGAGCACTGGGCTGCCGGGTCGGTGCTCCAGCCCGGAGTCCGAGGAGGTAGAGACCCCCCCGAAGTGCCGTAGCGTGAGGGTGTGAGCCGTCCTCATCCACGTCACCCTGGGGAGGAAGTCCATGTCGGACACCACGTTGCCATTCTCGCTTGCCGAGGGTAACGAAACCAATCCACCACAGCCGGGCCTTGGACCTGATCGACAGCTCTACATCGAAAATCAGGCCCTGAATCTCTCTTGAAGTCCCTGCCGTCCCTTTCTATACTGTAACGGCAGATCGTCGCATCGGGGGGGGGCGGCCGCTGCTGACAGATCGGCCGGGACCAGGCTCTAGCCTGCCGGACAGACCCTCAGCGCTTTTCTCTCAACCGCCGGTCATCGCCATGAATCTGCCCACCGTCAGCGAAGCGACTGTGCAGGCCCTCGTCTCCGGCACCTGCTTTGTGATCCTGTTCGCCGTTGTCTTCATGATTGGGCGGTGGGCCAACCGCATGATCACGTCCTACGACATTGAGGAGGTGCTCACCGAGGAGGACAATCCCGCCCTGGCCGTCAGCCTCGCCGGCTACTACCTGGGGATCGTGATCATCTACGTGGGGGCCCTGCTGGGACCGTCGCACGGCCTGCAGACCGACCTGCTGCTCGTGGGGGGCTACGCGCTGGGCGGCATCCTCTTGCTCCTCCTCTCGCGCTACCTCAACGACAAGCTCATCCTGACCGGCTTTTCGGCCGACAAGGAGATCCTGGAAGATCGAAATCCAGGGACCGGGGTGGTGCGCTTCGGGAGCTACGTCGCCTCGGCGCTCATCGTGGCCGGGGCCGTGCACGGAGAAGGCGGGGGGCCGCACACCGCCCTGGCGTTCTACGCCCTCGGCCAGGTGGCCCTCCTCCTGTTCTTGTGGCTGTACGATTTCATGACGCCCTACTCGCTGCAGGACCAAATTGAGCAGGACAACTTCGCGGCGGGCATCGGGTTTAGCGGGGCGCTCGTGGCCATCGGCCTCATCATCATGCGCGCCGTCTCGGGCGACTTCATCGGGTGGGTGGGGAACCTGCGCATCCTCGGGCTCAACCTGCTCGTCATCTTCGTATACCTCGTCGGCGTCCGGTTCTTCTTCGACAAGATGATGATCCCGGAATCCGACCTGAACGTGGAGATCGTGCGGGACCGGAACGTAGGGGCCGGTCTCCTCGAGTTCGCCGTGTCCGTGGGCTTCTCGGGGGTGCTGTTCTTCGTGCTGTAATCCGGAGGCCGTTCTTCCCAGCGGATCCCTGTTCTTCGAACGCGTCCGATTGGTGCCATGAAAGAGTCGACCCGCAGTACCTTGGTAAGCGTGGGCAAGGTGCTGATGCTCTTCGGGGTGGTCTGCTACCTGACGTCCTGCGTGATGGACATGAACACCGGGCTGGAGGTTAATGAAACGCTGCCGGCCACGGGGGGAACCATCGGCCCCGTGCAGGTGGAAGAGCCCAACACGGTACTGCACTTCACCATCCGGCAGACCATCGATCAGGGGGGCAGTACCTTCAAACGGTGGAGCTTTATCACTACGGAGGTTCTCAACAAGGAGAAGCAGTACCTGACGGGGTTCGGGGGCGAGCTCTGGCACGAGGCTGGATACAATAGCGAGTACTGGCGCGAGAGCAAGCATTCCTTCAACGCGAAGATGACCCTTCCGGACGCCGGCACCTACTATTTCCGGTTCAAACAGGAGTCGGACGTGCAGCCGAGTGAGCTTTCGCAGATCAAGGTTGAGATGGCGGGAGACTTGGGCAGTTCGCTTCCCCACTACGTTGCGGGCATTCTGGGACTCATCCTCGGGGCGTTTCTCTGGGTGAGGGGGAAGGCTCGGTCGACCGAGGAAGTATAGAAGTAGACCGTCGAGTTCGGGGCGGAGGACAACTTGGGAAGAGACGAAAAGCGATGGCTCGCCGCGCACAGCATGCTATATCATAATCAACGCCTAGACGCGTCATGTGGCAGGAATACCGGAGTGTCATTCTCGTGGGAGGTGCTCTCGTCCTGGTGTACCTTTTCCTCTTCTCCTGTAGCTTCCGAGGGTACGGATACCTCGGCCACGACGGGTACACCAGCGGTCCGTCGTTCATATACATGGGGGGACCCAGTGGCTACTATCCGTCCCGTACGGTCCGGGGCACTGGAGGGCGCGGGGGCGGTCCTCGGGGTGGAAAGTGACGCGTGCAGCCCAGGGAACGCTTCCGAGCAGGGACGCTGAACGGGAGGATGTGCTCCTCTCGCCTCCTCGCAATCGAATGCTACGGCAGGTATAGCCTTGGACAGCATGGGAGAAGGATGTGCGAAGTACGGGTGCGGGTGCCTCTTTTTGGGCCCGTTCATCGTAGGCGTACCTCTTCTGCTTGCGGGGCTGGCACTCGACGGAGTCTTTTCGGTCCTGGAGGTGCTCGTCGTCCCCCTTTTCCTCGTGGTGCCGGCGGGCATCTTGGGACTGGTCTTGGGCAAGCTCTTCTCCTTCGAACCGGAGACGTGTCGCTGGTTCGGGACCGTCGGCACGGGGCTGATCGGATTTGCCGTCCTGGCCTTGATCACGTCTGTGGGGCTGACCCTGCGGCCGGGCGGCTTTTCGACGACGAAGCAGGTGCCGCCGGAGGGAGGGCTGGTCGGGC
>NZ_JBDGQQ010000010.1:0-97425 GCF_042218895.1 Salinibacter sp.
GGCTGTTTACGGTCGGCTTTCTCTTCCGCCCGGCCCCCCAGCTCTACGTCTATCCGCAGGTCGGCTTCGGCGCGGGGAATCTCGACGTGGAGATTGGAGAGGACACCCAGAGGTTTGACAGGTCGCTCGACGATCCGAGCCAGGGGGCCTCGTATGACACGCGTGCGTTCCTCTTGCGACTGGGGGGAGGGCTCGAATACCGCGTCAGGACCTCGGGGGGCGGAAGCCTACTGGTTGGGCTCGAGGCTGGATACCTCTTCCCGGCTGGGGAGTCGGTCGACACGAATGGGAACTTCGCCGGCGGGCTCGACGCGTCCATGCAGGGTCCGTTCGTGCGGCTGACCTTCGGGGGTGGCTCTTAGTAGATGAGGCTCTTGAGAGACGCTTTTGAACTTCGGAGCAGGGGGGCCTATCGCCTCCCGAGGCGTTCTCCGGGATCGATGTTCCTGACGGACTTGCCCGCGTGGACTCACCTGTGACCGACATGGCCGAGATGAATACCGACCGGCTGGTCGAGACGATAAGTGCGCTTGAAGCGTGGCTTGACCGTACCGAAGGCCGACGCCGCCTGCTCCCGCTTCGGTGGGCCGGCCGCGCCCTTCTCGTCGGGGTGGTGCTTCTGAGCAACGTCGTGGCGCTGGCCCGGTGGCCCTTCGCGGCGCTGGCGCGCAGGCTTGGAGAGGATCCAGCTGTGGGCGAAACCGGGAAGGCGCCCGCCAGCTCTGGTTCTCGGCCGGATGTCCCCACCGATAAGCCCCTCGATGTCGATGGGGAAGAGCTCAGCCGCCTTATCGACAGTGGACGCCGCGTGCTCGTCGACTTCTGGGCCGAGTGGTGCGGCCCGTGCCTGATGATGGAAGGACTCCTTGAGGAGTTCGCCGAATCGAGTGGCAAGGAGTGCCTCCTGGCAAAGGTGAACACGGGTGCCCACGGCGACCTCGCCGAAGAGCATGGCGTGAACGGGCTTCCCACATTGATCCTTTTCGAAAACGGCGAGGAGGTCCGGCGCCACGTCGGCACGCTCTCCCGTGCTGAGTTGGAGTCGTTTGTTGAGGGAGGGGAAGCGAGCAGTGGCCCATAAGTCCTTAAATGGGGCGTACGCTATCCTTGAGATCCCTGCGAAGAGAAGGGTTGAGTGGAAAGGAGGGACCGAACTCATACAACCGGGGCAATCCTCTGGGCGAACTGCACCAGCTTCTGACCGGAGGTGTCCGCCGCGGCCCCGGATTTTGGGGCAAATCTTAAAGCCGACAGCAGCCCGACCGTCGAGGTCCTGGTTGGCTTGAAGAGACAGGGCCGGTTTCCTCTCCGCGACTCCCCGACCGATCGCTCACCGAAGGGCAACTCCGCTCTATCGATCCACAAACGCGTCTCATCGAACCCCCCGAATCGCCACGCACTCGCGGTCATTGCCACCACGGATCCTGGGGGGATTCCCCGGAAAATGAGGATTTCTCAGAAGGCAGAGGTTTTCCAGAAGATCCTGCATTCAGGGCCTACTCACTCATGTTGGAACGTTGGATAGAACGACTGCAGATTATGCAAATGAGCAAGACCGTGCACGTGAAGGCAATTCTTACCTCTCTCGTCCTTGGCGGAGCGCTGCTTCTGTACGCAGGCTCAACTGCGACAGCCCTGGCTCAGGATCGCGGCTCGGGCATGAGGCACAGCTCCCCGACGGCCGCCCCGGCAAAGCAAGAGGCTGAAAATGACAGCGATGAATCTGGATTTTTGGCCGTTGGGACGCAATTTGCCGATCTGGGCTCGCTGAACGGCCGACTGGAGGATGCCGGGTATCCGACCTTCGGCTCTGAGATACTTTCCATCGGAATTGGGGGGCGAAGAGCCATCGGGAACCGGTGGTTCATTGGAGCAGAAGTCACGGGGATGTTTTCGCCGAGCCAGGGCTTTGAGGGCCGAGACGTGTCGCTTGCTGGATTCCGTCTGATGCCTACTCTCGGCTACACGTTCCGCCCGACCCAGAGGCTTCGGGTCTATCCGGAGGTCGGTATCGGGGTTGAGGCAGCCCTGCTCGACATCGGGGCCTCCGGAGAGGCATCGAACTTCGAGGGGGTGCTAAGCGACCCTGGCCGCAGCGCCACGCTCGCTCGGGGGAGCCTCGTCGCGCGGATTGGTGCTGGGGCGGACTACAAGCTTACCGGACCGGACGGGCAAGCCCGGCTCGGGGTGCAGGCAGGATACGCCCTTCCGGCCCTCAGTAGCGACTGGGAGCTTTCCGGCGGGTCGACGCTCAGCGGCGGCCCTGATTCGACGCTCGGCGGCTTCTATCTTCGCCTGCTCATCGACGATCTTCTCTGACGAACGGTTTCCCGCAGGGGGGAGTCGTCTGCCGAAATTAGTCTCAGGCTTAGGGGCTACCAGAGGCATGCGGATCCAGAGCCGCGGAGACCGCTGGCTGGAACAGATGGGCCGGGCAGAGTAGAAGCGCACAGATAGGCCCGGTAGAGCAGAAAGCAAAAGTCTAGCGCTGGGGGACATCGGAGCATCGACGTGGGGACACCCTTGACCTATCTTGTCTCTTCTGGGCTCTGCGCTCCCACGTTCTTGCTCTCTCGGGCCGCTTCCCGTGGGTCGCTTCTTCTGCAACTTGCGTCTTCAGGGGTCTGACTCTCAGCTGTATTCCCTCTTCACGAATTTCCTCTCTCCCATGCCGCTCTCCAAGTTCAGGGCTACAGGCTACGCCCGACTTGCCATGCTCCTGGTCCTCCTGGGCGTAATTGCAGCCTGTGCCGCAGGTGTCAACTCGTCTGCCAGGGTCCAGAGCCGGGCCGACGGGTTCCGGGAACTTCCAAGTGGGACAACCGTCGCGGTCCTGCCCCCAACCGGCAAGGGCCCTGCTGCCCGGCAGGCGATCGGCAGGGCCATCGACAGCACCCTGCAGGCGCGCGGCGGGCTGGAGGTCGTCGGGCCCCGAGAGGTCCAGTCGACGCTCAACGAGGAAGGGCTCGTGGATGCCTACCAGAATGCCCTCCGCGGCTACCAGAGCACCGGCATGATGGACCAGGAGGCCCTCGGTCAGGTCTTCGAAGCCCTCGGGGCGGGCTACCTGATTCAGCTCTCCGCCGGGCAGTTCCAGAGCGAGGCGGAGGCGGAGACCAACGTGGTCACCGACGAGGTCGAGGCGATGAAGAGCAAGCAGGCCCGGGTGGTCGGTCGGGTCTGGGCGCCAGGGAGAGCCCAGCCGGTGTGGACGGCCTCGGCCCGTGCATCGGCGAAGGAGAGCGAATTTACGACCATCGAGGCCGATCGGGCGCGGTTTTATTTCCGGGCAGCGACAGATCTGATCAAGAAGCTACCGTAGGACTCTCGGGCCAAGGGGATGCAAGGGCTCAGCGAGGGATGCTTGGAGGCAGGAGCGGCCTACGTCCCTATCTCAGTCGGACCGGACATCCAACTCCTCGGGCGTGCCTCCAACGGAGTCTCCAGGCGAGGAGGTAGACTGGCCCTTGCGAAGACCGGAACCGGAAAGGCCACGACCTGAGGCAGCTACACAGCTGAAGCAGTTGCGCCCAGAGCAAGGACATGACGGCAAACTTGGCCCATGGTCGACTCCCCTGCACGGCGCACTACTGCGGCCGCTGACGATCTGGTTCGTGCAGAGAAGTTCGTTCGGGAGGGGCTGATCGAGGCGATAGCCCCTTCGACACCACCATTCGGGCTATCGTCTCCTGTGGAGAACGGGCATGCCCTGCGAGTAGACCGGCCCGAGCCCTCGCCGACGCGGAGGCGTGCTGCCTCGGCGAGATCGGCATCGGGACGAACTATGGAATCGAGCGCTTTACGAAGAACATGCTCTTCGACGAGTAGATGAGGGAAACCGTCTACGTCGACAGGGTCCTGGACACGGGCGGTGGCCGCATCGAGTTCGACGGTGCGGTGATCCAGGTGGGCGGGCGGTTTCTATGGGAGTAGGGGATTCGAGGACGGACTGAGGGCTGTCGGAAAAAATGCTCCTCAAATCAGAGCCCGTGCCAGAGAGCTCCTCGAAGTACCGCTGGGCCCCGGCAGTGCCCTGGCTTCACTCCTGGCACGCTGCTCCCTGCTTCTTTGAGTTTCCGCGGGGGATCTTCTGTTGGATCGGCTTCCAAAAATCGGCCAGAAGAACGAAGTTGGATCGGGCATTTGAAAGTAACATCTTCGTCCCCCCTCCAGCGTCATCATTGGACTCCAGTAACACTGCGCGAAACGCGCAGGTTTTTCCACGCACCTGTGCTCCGTTGTAATCTGGCAAACAGTTCCAGTCCGGGCTATTCCATGCTCCCAGCTTCTCTCTTCTTCCGACGCACCGACGCGGGACCCTACCGAATTTTTCTTCTTCTGCTCGCAGGAGCAGTGCTTTGCGGCTGCGACTCTGGCTCGGAGATGTCCGGGCCCGCGCCTACGGCCCCGTCGGTGCCATCAGATCTCCAGGCGGTTACGGAGACTTCTTCCGGCGGTGGCGGCATCCGACTCCGGTGGAGCGCTCCTGACTCCGTCGGCAGCGGCGGCCAACTCCGGTATAATGTCTATCGGGCGACCGACTCGATTCGCTCGGTTGAGGACCGGACGCCGGTCAACGACAACCCGGTTGAGGGCACGGCTTACCTCGACGACGCCGCCGAGCCGTGGCAATCCTACCACTACCGGGTAACTGCCCTTCAAACCAGTGAGGACCAGGCCGCCGAGAGCAGTCCATCTGAGGGGATCCAATACACCCGCCCGACGGTCGAGTACAGCCTAGGGGCCGGGGACCTGCAGGGCTCGAACGAAATATTTGGTGCGGCCGAACCAATCGGTGATCTCGACGGAGATGGGACCTCGGAGCTGGCGGCAGGGGGCCTGACCCTTAATGAGCCGCGGCGGGTGCACTTGATCAGTGGGGCCGACGGGAGAGTTTTCCGGGCTCTCCGTCCGGAGGAGCTCTCGCCGGTGGAGTCGTTTGGGCCCGAGACGGCCAACGTCGGCGATGTCGACGCGGACGGGGAGGACGACCTACTGATCGGGACGCCTGGGGCTCGGTCTGGGACGCTCGAGGACGCGGGCCGGACGCGTCTGTTGAGTGGGGCCAGCGGGTCGACGCTTTGGAGCCGCAAAAGCCCAGAACTCCAGGACGAGGGATTTTTCGGTCGCGGAACAGGGGTCGGGGATCGTACAGGAGACGGCGTGCCGGACGTGCTTGTGTCGGCTCCTGGGGAGAGCGCCGCTGAGCTTCCCGGAGCCGGCCGGGCCTACCTTCTCGATGGGACCGATGGCGGGGTGGTGGATACGCTCGTCTCGCCGGATCCCCAGCAGGGAGAAGCGTTTGGAGAGCTCCGGTCAATTCCGGATGTGGATGGGGACGGCGCCCGCGATTTCATGGATGCGGTCCCCGGCCGGGATGGGGCCGGAGTGGCCGACGCCGGGCGCGTCTATCTCTTCAGTGGAGCCGCTCTCACCGACGGGACCGAACAGGCACTTGTTCGAGCGGTCGATCCGCCCAATCCAGAGAACGGTGGAGAGTTCGGGGGCTCTACCGATCTTGTCTCGGACGTGGACGGGGACGGGACGCCCGATCTGGTGGTCGGCGCGTCCGGGGAGTCCGTCGACGGGGAATTGGCAGGGCGGGCCCATCTGATCAGTGGTGCGGACGGGTCAGTGATCCGGTCGTTCGCCTCACCGAGCCCGTCCGCAAGAAATATTTTCGGTGG
Organism: Salinibacter sp.; assembly: GCF_042218895.1. Taxonomy (NCBI): domain Bacteria; kingdom Pseudomonadati; phylum Rhodothermota; class Rhodothermia; order Rhodothermales; family Salinibacteraceae; genus Salinibacter; species Salinibacter sp. Next base: position 5,688 of record NZ_JBDGQQ010000010.1, read on the forward strand.
CGCGGTTAGGGGGGTTGGCGATGTGAATGGAGACGGTACGCCGGACGTGGCCGTTCAAGAGATTGAAGCAGTTGGTGGCGTCAGCTTATCTGGCCGGATTTACCTCTGACGGGGCGGCGCTCGCTGGCGGAGAAGCCCCTAGAGAGGCGGTCCTCCGACGGTTCGTGCCGCCCCGTCCCCAAGAGGGAGGAGTCTTCGGACTCAGTTTCGGGGTCCTCCCGAAAGAGGGCCTGCTAATTGCCACTGCCGTCAAGGAGCCGAGCGGGGGGACCAGCGATGGCGGCCGGCTCTACGCATTTCCACTGCCGTAAGCGATCCTGTCTGTGGCGGCATTGCCGCTGAGGCAGGCGGATGCCGCCTCACACGTCTCCACGGCGATCAGCCCGGCGGGTTTGCCCTCGGCGGTGCCGAAGGAAAGAATGAGATTGAGGGTCCAGACAGGGAACGCCAGGGCCCCCTCGGTCGCGCCCTCTGTGGAGAGAAGCGAAAGTCAACGTCCCAGTCTTCCCGACCCGACAGGTCCCTGATGTAGGGGGAGCAGCCTGCGCCTGACAGGGGGGATGAGCAACTCAGCCCTCGCGGGCGTGCCCAGCGCAGCATCCCTGTCTCAGGGCTGCCCTTCGCCCATCTCCTCCTCTGTGATGATATCACAAAGCTCCTGAATTGCGTTCTCCGGCATGTCGTCGTACATTGGCAGGTACACAACCTGCCGGAGAAGCTCCCGGGAATTCCGGAGCGGGGGAGCATCGGGTGACTCTGGAGGGGCAACTACTCTCAAAGACGACCCCTTCTTCGTAGCGTCATACCCGTGGTCCCAAAGTTTATCCACCAAGTCTTCGGGGGCATCACTGGCGAACGGGAGAACCCAATGTGCATGGTCACGGGCTCCCGTGCCGGGGAAACGATCCTCCGCCAGTTTTCCAATGATCTTCTGGGCATGCTGGACTCGTTTCTCGACCCGACTCCGATGGCTCTGCTGGAGCCGGCGGCCCAGCAACAAACGCAACGCAGCGCAAGGCTGCTTGCGAAATTGCTCGATCGTCCATTTTCCGGAGAAGCCACGAGTCGCGTTGGCGATGACGTCATCGTGGTTGGTTCCCGCAAGCCGGCACAACCACCCAAACAATCCAAATACGGTGGGGGTAGCCAAGATTTTGAGAAAACAATACTTCAATACGCGCTTGAAGAACGCCCAGTGGGACTGCGGAGAATAGGAGTCCTGGAGTTGTTCTAACCGCTGTCGCTGGCCGGAGTCACGGACCAACAGTACGGCACCACCGAGTGCGGTAGCAGTTTTGGTCGGACCAAAGCTAAACAGACTGACGTCCACCCCGGGAGGGATCGGGGACTCGTCTCCCGAGTAGGCCTGTGCACAGTCCTCCATCAAGAAGAGATTGTGACGCCGGGCACAGTCCACGACCGGCTCCAGGTCCCCCCGACTCCCAAACAAGTGAGCGTACAGAATTGCACAGGTCCTGGAGCTTACTGCGTCCTCGAGCTGCTCCTGCCTGAGCTCGAGCGCATCGGGATCAAGGTCCACCGGAACGGGGACGAGCCCGTGTTTCCGAACGATCCGTTCCATGCCCGGAATCGTGATCGCCGACATGATCACTTCGCTCCCCTGAGGAGGGTCGAGGTCCTGGAGGACCAGGTCCAGGCCGCTGCGAACCGACAAGCAGACCAGTGCATTGTCGCGGCACCAGTTGGAGCCCCTAAGCGGGCGTGGGGTCTCCGAGCGAAAAACGTTCACCAAGCCGTACGCCAGGTCGCTCCAGCCGATATCGAGAGTTCCTCGTGGATACATCTCTAATGTATCTTCGTCCGGGACACCGTGATTGGCAGATACTGCAGCCCTGCAGCGTTCACGGTTCAACGCTCAGACGGAGTGGAGGTGGGCTCCTCAAGGTCGCTGCAAACTCCTGGCTTTCGGAATCGCTTCGGAAGCCGCACAGCATTTAGAGTGGTTCTCCGCTCAGGAAATCCAGCAGCGCATGGGCTTTTTGCGTCCGCACAAACGAAGGGTCGGCGGGTCCAGATTCTTCTGTAGCACAGCGAAGATGAGACTGAGGCTGCCCGGCCTCATTCTCCCCCGCAAGGTATCGACCGTAGTGGAAGTTCACGTACGGGTGAGCAGGGTAGAGCCCGAGAGCGCGCCTGTAAGCCTCTCTCGCCTGCGCGTCGTCTCCTGATCGTTGGTCGGACAGTGAGTGCTTTGTGGTGAGAGGAGATGTCCGTGGGCGAGGTCCGTAGCGATGGCAAACTCCCCGTCATTTCTCACAGCTTCGTACTCATCGTAGCCTTCCACCGCGTCTTCGCAGCGACCTGCTGCCTCGTGCAGGCGACCGTAGGCGCAGCCTCTATGCTGTCGACCGCCATTAGAAAGCTTGCGAGGCCCGTGTGAGCCGTTTCGGCGCCCGCTGTCCAGCATCCAATGCCTTAGCGTATTGGAGATGGAGCATATGGGTTCCGGATTTTGCTTCCCACGCTCCCAGGTCGCAGGGCCGGAACGTGGTCCTGGAGCGGAGGCTACTCCTCCGGCGGACCGTCGTAAAAGCGCCAGCCGGGCTCGTACTCCGCTGGAATCCGCTCGCCGCGAAGCCGCGCACGCACCATCTCGACGGGCATGCGTCCGCCCTTCAGAATGCGGTCGTGGAAGGCCCGGTTGGTCATGGGACCATTCTCGACCATCTCCTCGTGGAGCGCCCGGAATTGGAGGCCCCCCAGCATGTACGCCGCCTGGTACAAGGGGGGATACGTGCCGATGATGGAACGCCGCACCTCGGCCTCGGCATTAGCCCGCTCATGCCCCACCTCTTTTACCAGAAAGTCCACGGCCTCCTGGGCCGTCATCTCTCCCAGGTGGTAGCGGAGCGAGAAGATGATGCGGGCCGCCCGGTGGTTGCGCCAAAAGAGCATCCCGATCCGGTCCTCAGGCGAGCGGGGAAAGTCCAGGTCCCAGAGCAGCATCTCCCAGTAAAGTGCCCAGCCCTCTCCCCAAAACGGCGTTGAGAACAGCTCCCGGTGGGCGTTATACCGGTCGGTCATGAACCCCTGCAGGTGGTGCCCCGGAATGAGCTCGTGGTGGACGACGGCCCGCGAGAAGTGCCGGTTGTTGCCCCGCAGGCTCATGAGTTTGTTTTCGTGGGACATCTCTTTCTTCGGATACGCGACGCGGACGACCTCACCGCCTAGAAAGTACGGCGCAATCCGTTGCCACTCGGGCGACAGCATTTGCATGCGCCACACCTCGTTGGCCATCGGGGGCACCGTCACCAGGTTGCGATTCCTGAGAAACGACACCGCCTCGCTGGCGAGCTGCTTCACCAATTCGGGCTGCTCGCCTGGCTCCACATGACGGGACTTCACCGCCTCCAGGGCCGCCCGCCAATCGTCCCCGTGCCCCATCTCGCGGGCGGCGTCCCTCATTTTCTCCTTCCCCCACGCGAGCTCCTGCCTAGCAAACCCGATCAGCTCCTCGGGCGAGTAGGGAATCATTTCGTGACGAAGCGCCTGCGTGAGCGCCTCTTTGCCAATCGGATCACCGATGAGCGGGCGGTCCTCGCCCTCCGGCACGCCCACGACCTCCCGGCGGAGAAACGTCCGGTAGGCGGTCAGGCGCTCGCGGACGCTCGTGTAAGGCTCCTCCGCCCACCAGGTGAAGTCCGGGTGGTATCCTTCGTAGAACTCATACCACGTCTTCAGGTGCTCGCGCAGGGTCTTGATGGTCTCCGCGGCCCGGTAGGCGACCACGCGGTCGGCAGCGGCCTTCGCGCTGTCGGAGCTCCACCGCTTCTGCGTCTGATCGATGGCCTCGTAGAGGGCCGCCAGCGTGTCCGCCACGGCCCTCGGATCGATCGAGGGGCCCTCGCGCCAGTTGTAGAACAGGTTCGTGATCGTGGGCGCAAACGGAACGTACGGCCGCATCTCTGCGCGGCGACGCCTCGTCCGCTCCAACTGGTGGAGTGCCCTCCGAATGGTGTTCTGGAGGAGGACGTGGTCGATGCGTCCTTCCACGCCGAGCCGGTCGAAGTTTACGGCTTCTAGCTTATCCTGCCAATTTTTGTAGAACGTCTCCATGCGCTGCCAGCGCTCGGGGGCCTGCGCGTCGTAGCGGCGGCGTAGCGCATTCCGGTCCTCGGTGAATCGCTCCACGACCGGGATCATTGCACTCGACGAGTCGGCGCGAAGAAGGCCGGAGAGCGTGGGGCCCGAGGCTGAGTTCTGGGCCCGAGCCTCCGGCTGCGGCAGTGCGGCGAGACCCAGAATGAGGACGATGAGGATGCAGCGGACTGCTCGCACAGGACGACCGCGAAGACACTCCAGGGAGAGCGGGGGAAACGGGAGCAAAACCATGAGAGGGAAGCAGTGAGCGAACGGCAGTATCGGGGCTGCGCGGCGTCTCTCCCCGCCGCGTGCGGGGTCAGCTACATTCAGAAAACATAGGGGGAAGGACCTAACCACAGCTGCGGTCGGTCGGCGTTCCCCATCGTATCGTTCCAGTGCGGACACCCGTGGGGAGAAGCCGCTGGCCCGTATGCAGTAAAGACTCCGACAGCGGAACGCTTGGATCCAGTCGACCCCAAGGACCTTTCGACGTGGGGCTTCCGGGCCGGGCCCACCGGCCGGGTCGAGCACGCCGATGAGACGCCCGCCCGGATGCTTGACTTCGGGGAGAAATGGACCTGTAGCTCGGGGCGTTTGCGGGACGGGCAGATGGGACGCACGAGTGCATCCTCGGGGGGAGCAGGCGGAAGAACTACTTGTGCTCTCGCCAGACCCGGAGACGGTCCTTGATCGCAGCCCCTCGCGGGCCTCTTCCCCCATCGGACGGAGAAAAAATTGGGACAGCGGCCGCTGCCGCTGCCCCGATCGGCCCAGCAGTTCGGGCCTATGCCCACTCCTTGAACGTGTGGACCCGGCCGAAAAGATCGTGCGGGCCTCGGATGCCACTGCGCAGTCACCCCAGCTGCACGATCTGGCTGTGGTCCACGAAAAGATTCACCTCCGGGCCGTGGTTCTGGACGCACCACGGGAAACCCGCGGGTCGGCCGCCCCGAACATGATGTTGTCCATCCCCAGCTCGTCGATAAACTGGGGGCGAGGGGCACGCTAGCGGTTGTGCGCACCGAGCCGGCAGACCCCATCCCGTCCAGCCTGTGGGGAAGGGCCGTCGAGTAGCAGTCCGCAGGGGCGTGATCGATCAATTCAGGGCTCGGAGCGATGGGCCGCTACACCGCGTCGCTCTCCCAACCCTCCGTGATGATCCGGTCGTCCTCGACCCCCCGCTCCTGGAGCCTCTCCTCGCTGTCGACCACCATCGGCGGGATGCCGCAGATGTAGTAGTGCGGGGCGCCAAACTGGCCGTCCAGAACCTCGTCGAGGTGCGTCTGCACGTGGCCGGTCGGCCCGCCCCAGTCCTCGTCGGACAGGGAGTAGAGCACCTGCAGATTGTTGTGGTCCGCCGAAAGATGGTCGAGCGTCTCGCGAAACATGATGTCCTCCTGCGTCCGCTCCCCGTAGAGAAACGCCGCCTGCCCCCTGCCCTCCCTCAGGTACTGCTTCAGCATCGCGATCATCGGGGTGATGCCGGTACCGGTCGACAAAAACACCACGTCCCGGTCCAGGTCGCGCAAATACAGGTTGCCCCCCGGCTCGGTGAGACCGATCCGGTCCCCCACCTGGCGCCGGTCCATCCACGTCGAGGCGGTGCCGTCCTCGTAGCGCTTGATGGCGAGGGCCAGCGTGTCGGTCCCCGGCAGGTTGACCGGCGTGTACGGGCGCTGGACGGTGTCTCCGTCGTGGTCGAAGTTGATGACGGTGTGCTGGCCCGGCCGGTAGGAAAAGTCGTGTCCGTCGACCCGCAACAGGTACTGCTTGACCCGAGGGGTCATCTGGTGAATCGAAGTGAGCGTGGCGCTGAGGGTATCAGATGCCATAGTGAGTAAGATGGCTCGTGAGATAGTTCAGAAGAAGAGGAACAGGACGATCCGGTGCGGGCTGAGGCAAAATCCATGCCCCTGTAGACAGAACGACCGTCATCCGCTGAATCCGTCGTAGAGCATCGGGCCGGCCTGCAGAACGGCGGCGCCGATGAAGTAGGCGGGGAGAAGAGCAAAGGGGGCCACGAACGCCGCGAGGGCCGCCCCGAAGTTCAGGGCCGCGGCCCATCCGTACACCGGCGCGCTGGGACTGTCGATCGAGGCAGCCGTGATCGCAAATCCGAGGCCCGGCCCCGCAAACCAGAGCACCCCGTAGGCGAGGACCTCGATGGTTTCAGCGGACGGGAGGGCTCCGAGCGACACCCCAAAGTTCAGGAGGATACCGGTCACCCCCAGGGCTGGCCACACGAGGGACAACGTCTGATCGGCCGACGTGGGACGATCCCAAAACAGGGAGACGGTGATGGGGAGAAGCGCCCCGACCAGCCACAGTGTGGTGATGGCGGCCGGAACGTTCCAACCCGACGGAGCGAGCGAGGAGATCGCCTGAGATCCAAGCCAGCCGATGAGAACGGCTATGCCCCAGGTTTTGATGACAGATGCGCGGGTAATCTGGCCCATGAGTTCAAGTAGGTTCGTCCAAAAGGTCAGTGTCAGAGAGATTGCAGGTGTTGAGATTGCCATGGCCGGGGGCCGTCCCCGACGGGCGTGCACGTGCTTTCAGGAACAATCTGCCAAAAGAGATACCATCTCAACCTTCCGATAGTGAGATGAACGCGGCTCGAATGCCGCACATCTCGGGGCAACGGCACTGGTGCTCGGCGGCCGTGCTGGCGTGGCTGAGCGGTGGCCTGGCAGCTCGGTTAGTTCGTTTTCAATTAGTTGGTCTGAACGTTGCCCTCCATGGACGGGTGATAGGTGCACCGGTACAAGGCCGCCGCATCGGCCAGCGACTGCGTGTAGGTGAACGTAATCCCGTCGCTGTCCTCCTGGTAGTTTACTCCGGAGTCGTCTTCCTGGCTGCCCGATCCGTTCTGGTTCAGCAAATACTCCGAGTCTCCGTTTTGAAAGCCCAGGGGATGGTCGTCGCCGCCGTTGTTCTCGAACCGGTATCGCGTACCGACCGTCAGGGTGAGGGCCGGATTCTCCGTGTTCGTCTGCGCCACACCGTCGGCCCCTACGACGCCAGTTACCTCCCAGGCAGAGCTGCCGACGTTGTCGATAGTGATCGTGACGTCCGGCGAAGACCCGGTGCCTGCGTTGGCGCCGATATTGCCCTGCGCGAAGACATACTGGGCATTGGCGTTGCTCTGGTGGATGTTGACGTACCCATCGTAGCTGGTAAGCTCGTCGTAGCTTGCGTCGACGACGCGGCTACTCCGGGCGGTTGGATCTGTTGGGGCAATGGAGCCGAGGTATCCAGAGAAGGGCTCGCTCACGATCCCCCCACCCTCCGCGGCGCTGTTGTTATGGATGTGCGCGATCTGCGCCACGTCGACGTTCCCGCTCGCACTGTTAACGGATCCGCCCGTGTCGAGCGTGTAGGTAACAAGCGTCTGCGAACTGGTCAGCTCCTCGAAGCGCACCGTGCCGGACACGCCCCCAGAAAGGACGCTGCCCTCGGTCGTTCTGGCGCCGAGGGGATAGGTCTCCGCGCGAGGGTCGTCGACAAAGTTGAGCCCCGAGCCGCTCTGTCCCTCCGCGTTGGCGCCGATGTTGCCCTGCGCCACGAGGATCCCCAAGTTGGCCGGGCTCTGGTGGACGTTGACGTGCCCGTCGAAGTCGGCGAAAAACTCGATCGGCCGTCCGATCTTTCGGGCACTTGTGCCATTCGGGCTGTCGCCGTTGACGGCACTCAGGTAGTATTCGATGTCTCCACCTCCCTCCGCGGAGGTGTTGTGGATGTGGGCCGGGTGAGACACCGAGGAGACCGTCGCGCTCTCGTCAAGGTCGAGCGTGACGAGGGTGGAGTCGGGGCCGGCCCGCCAGAAGGTCACGGTGCCGCTCACCCCGTTCGGGGCTGCACCGTCGTTGGGCTGGGCCTGCAGGTCGTAGGTGATCTGGTCCGGAACGGGGTCGTTTGTGGCAGAGCCGCCACTGTCGCAGCCCGTCCAGGCCACGACCCCGAGAAGCAAGGCTCCGAAGACAAATCCTCGGCGCAAGAAGGAAAGCGATGTCGAGGTGTATTGTGCGTTCATCAAGCTAGGAAAGTCAGTGCGTGGAGCAACCGAAGAGAAAATAAACAAATGTATTTTTCGTTTTTGTGCAGTAGTATCTACGCGCCCGGTCCCAGGGTGATTGGCTCAGGAGGTGAAAAGGGGGTTACACCCGGGCGGCACCGCGCTGCCAGTAGGCGACCTTTACGAGCAATCTGCCTCGCTCGGGCAATTTGCCACCCCGAAAAGGCTCTGCTACACGGGTGAGGAATCCCCAGGCACCTCCGGAGCGGCATCGGAAGGAGGGAGGGACGAAGAGACGGCTGACCTGATTTGCACTCGCGGACACGGTCTTTCGACGAACGGCTGAGTCGGTGCCCTGATAGCTTGGAGACGCATTCACCGACTTGACCTTTGGTCGAGCTGGCGGTTAAACGCGAAGGCCTTCGGAGCGACGTCCTCCGTGGTGTCGTCCCTCCGAAAACGTTGGAGGAGCTGTTCTGCCCGGAGCTACCCGGCCTCCACGACAAACGTGCACTGCGGGCACTCTCCACCCACCTCGCAGCGCCGCTCGACCGGAAGCTCGGTCAGTTCCTCAATCAGGGCCCGGGCCAAGTCGCAGCCACGGAGGCCGTGGGCCTGGACGACCGCCGTGATCGGGCACCGTGTCCCTTCAATCCGGTAACTGTCCCCATTCCGGGTAATCTCGGGAAGCCCCCCCATTTCTTCGAGAACCTGCCGGGCGCGCTCGACTCGCTCACCGGGTGAAGACTCCAGCTTGTAGGGCTTGTTTTCCGCTGCCAGGTGGCGGGCCGCTTTTTGAACCACCGCCTCGAAGTCGATAGACTCGGCTTCGCCGAGTGCCGCAAGGATCGCGTTCACGAGTGCGTCGTACGACTTGGGAAAAAGGGCCTCAGCACCAGCGGTCAGCCCGTAGACGTGCTCCGGCTTGCGCTTCGTGGGGCGACGACCAGTGATCTCCACAATTCCCTCTCCCTTCAGGTTCGAAAGCTGGGCCCGGATTGCGTTTCGGGTCAGATCGAGGGCGTCGGCCAGCTCCCGGACCGTTCGTTCTTCGGACCGGAGGAGCTGGACGATGCGGCGCCGCGTTCCGCCGAGAAGGGCCTGCAGGAGCGCATCTGTTTCCATGGAATCAAAACGGTTGTAAAACGTGTGCTGACACAAACACGAAAACCGAAAGGAATGTTTTGTTTTATCGGCTAGCCTTCGCCCAGAAGAATCAGCACGCCTGCCCAACAACCATTTCAGCGAACTGGGGTCGGGGACATTTGACTTTGGACACGAGTGCCCTCTCCCCAACCGGAGACCTGGACACGTGCCGGTTAGCCCCGACACAGCTTCGACCCGTAGTGCCAGTCCACCTCAGCGTGCACCGGCGATCTCCAAGAAGGCGTTCTCAGACGGCTTTGGAGATGGGCGCATCTTCTGCCAGATTTGTCTCACACTCGGCAATCGGTCGGTGCCTGAGGCCAGACCATTGCTTGGGGCGCTTGGGAAATCCTTCGAACCCCTGGACGGACGACTGATACGACACGCCCGAGGTTGTGATACCTCGTACCGATTGCCTGTGGCGACAGTGCATCCGCGGCGTTCAGGAGGGAGTCACATTCAATTGGGCGCGGCCCCTTCATCGGTGTAGGAGACGAGCCCTGCGGGTCTCCGGTCGCTGGGAAGCCTGGGTCCGGTGGGGATCGAACGTCACGCGGTCCCGGAGGTCCCACCAGAGTCGCTCGACCGGACCGGGGGCCGGACGGTTAGCGAACGGCTTCCGCGACCGCCCCGCCTCCATGCCCTACTGCTCGGTAACGCTGATCTCCATGACCTGGATCAGCTCCGCAGAGCCGAGGTCCACCTCTGGATCGACGCCCGAGTAGACTCCTTCCCCCAGCGCCTCGATTCCGGCTCGCTCGGCCTCGACGCTGACCTGAAGGCCCTCCTGTTTGTACTTCGCCGGGAAGCGGACCGGCAGGTACAGGCGCCCATCCGGGCGCTCGATGACCCAGGACTTCGCGTCCCCGACCTTCTGGTACTCAACGGTACCTTCGAACTGGAGGGAGGGAGGCGTCGGGGCGAGGACATCGCTGTCGCTGCACCCGGCCAGTACCACGAGAAGCGCCCCGAGCAGGGGAACGATCAGCGCTCCTCGGTACAACGAGCGACGGGAAAAACGAGCATATATTGGCGAGCGTCTGTCAGGCATGGCTAAGCTAGAGCTTCGATGATCGGATTGGTTTCGCGGGAGCGGCCCCCGGCGCCTATTGGAGGCCGTTCTGCTGGAGAGTGTCCCTGGAAGGTGTCCTTCGTCGGCGCGGGGAATTGGACAGGACGGCGGCACGGTCGATTCGGGGCGTGCGACGGGCCGGCAGGTTGGCGCGACCAGTCGCAAGAGATGGCTGCGTTCATGGCAACTCTCTTCTTATCGGGGGGCCGGGAGAGGTTGGCTGCCTGGGGGCGGGTTCAAGGAGGGCAAAAAACGGCCGGTGGCACGCTCCCCTGTGTCGTCGGAATTGTACTCGTCGGATCCCAGCCCTGTCGCCCGCAGGTTGGGCACGGAAATGCTCAGCGTCAAGGCTACTCGTCGCGCAGCGTCGTGGCTGGATTGGTGCGGGCGGCTCGAAGGGCCTGCCCCCCGGTGACCAGCAGGGCTGCCAGCAAGGCGCTCCCGCCTGCGATCAAGAAGACACTCGGCCCCAGATCGATGTGGTAGGCAAACGTGCCGAGCCACTGCGACAGGCCGACGTAGGTCAGGGGAACCGCCGCGACGATTGCGATCCTGACTAGGCGAGCGAAGTCTTTCGAGAACAGCGCGACAATTGACCCGCAGATAATACGTGTCGTTCAGGGAGGGCGGTGTAGCCGACGTGCCGGCGGAGACGGCGGAGGGCGCTCCTGAGATCACTCTTGAGCATGGGGCGGAGGAGAACGGTGCTCGAAGAAGGTCATGCGTCCACATGGGGCACGTTCAAGGGTCGTACCAGCGCTCCTGCCCCCCGCGTGCGCTTGCCTGCGGCTCTTCACGCTCCGTGGTCCGCGCGGTATCGCACGGCGCGATGTGCGAAGTCGCACAGTACAGCACCGCGCTCCCCCGATGCCTGTTCGGTCCGCGGGGGGCTACGCTGACGGCCTCCCAGGGTCTTCCCAGTTGCCACTGGAAGCTTCGTCGGGGGAATGAGCATTCCGTCGAGTTCTCCACAGGGCCCGCCCCAGCACCGGAGACACGTGAGGTGTCCCACACGCGGGATGTGGCGTTGTTGCGACGACCTGACGTCGAACAGCGTGCCCTGATCGGCCTCCGAAGGGGAGCTGCCTCAAGGCCTCCCGCGACGCTACAGACCGGCGGTGCCTTAGAACAGTAAAATCAGGCCAGTTCCTAGAGCGGCGATTCCTACCGTAGGGATCAGGATCGCCCCCGATCCGATCAGCCAGTACCTCCGGGACCGCGGTCCGTGCTTCCCTCGAGCCTTCCTCGCGAAAGGTTGAAAACTGAATCCGCCAAACGTCATCACCATGCCGGCCAATGACAGATAGCCGCCTAGCTGGCTCGGAACGCTTCCAAGAGCGCAGAGAAACGCTGGCCAGAGGAGGCCGAAGACCAGTGGTCCAACCAGTTCATTCCATCACGGCAGCCCGTCGTGTTTGCCGAGAGAAAATGGACGATTCCCCAGAAGCCTCTCGAACCACGGAAGGGAATCGGCGGTCCTTCCTGTACCGGTCGATGACATGGTTTGGGAGCGCGAGACGGTGTGAAATTCAAGACAGTGCCACGTGCACGAATATGGCAGGGAGAGGGCCCCTCAATCCGAGGGCTTTACGCTCGTTTGGGGGGTGCGGGCGCCTATTTTTACCTGAGGCTTGCAGCTTCGAACAATCCGGACCTGCTGGCAACTGCCCCTGTTGGCAATGAAATCCCGACAGGGAAAAGACCGAAGCAGCTGCGGGCGGCCTGCGCCCCACACGGCTGGCTCCCTACTCCGAACCCGACGTCTTGCCCTTCGGCTTCTCGTCCTTCGGCCCGAGATGTTTGGCCAGCGTGTTCAAGAGTCGCTCTCCTCGCAGCTTATGACTGTCCGCCGTCACGATCCGGCCGTCCGGCCCTACGAGAATGGGCTTCGGAAGGCCGGTGACCTCGAACTGGTCCGCAAGCGTGCTCCTGAATCCCCCCTCCGCGAAGGCGTGCTTCCAAGGCATCTCGTGGTTCTTCAGAAAGCCCGTGACCGTCGAGCGTGAACGGTCAAACGAAAGGCTCAAGATGGCAAAGTCTTCGCCTCCGTAGGTTGAATCGGCCTTCCGGAGCGTTGGTAGCTCCTCGACACAGGGCCCGCACCAGGTGGCCCAGAAGTCGAGCAGGACGTACTGCCCGTCGAACGAGGCCGGCGTGAACGTCTTTGCCGTGTCGCGGAGCGCGGTCGCCTCGAAGCTGGGGACTGGCTTGCCGGCCTGAATGGCCCGGCCCGGGGCGTACCGCGATCGGGCAAACTGAATCATCCGAGTGCCCGAGTGCTCCGCCTCCATCCACGAGTAGAGCAGCTTCTGTTTTTCTGTATTGCCGCTGTTGGCGGCCCGCTGGAGGAGGGCCATCAACACCTGGGCCTCCACCCTGTCGACCGGGGTTTCGCGGAGTACTTTGTAGGCAAAGTCTTCGCGTTCACCAAACCCGCCGGCTGCGCGGATGGCGTCAGTGAGGGCGTTGCCACTCCCTATGCCGCCCCACAGTGGAGACGATGCGGGAATGGTGGCGAGGGCTTTCTTGGCGACCGTCGAATCCGGATCGAAGGTGCTGGCGAGATAGGCGGTCCGGTACGCGTTCGCGATGCCTGCAGGGGGCTCCTTCTCTATGGCTTGCGCAAGCCGCTTTCGATTGGGCGACCAGTCAAACGTATCAAGGACTGTTTTCTGCTCCTCCCGGTTCTCGGCCGACTGGAGGGCGTCGCTGAACGTTTCGCGCCTGGATTCCAGCCTGTCGACGAACGCTGCGTACCGGGCGGCCGTCGAGGTGGTGTCGCGGAACCGAACCAGCGGGCCTGTGTCGCCACGAGGTACGCCTTCCGGATCATAGACGACCCGAGTTGTGTCACCAGGAGCGGCAATGCGGGGGCGGTAGTTGCCATCGCCCGCGTAGACCAGCGTGTCCATCTGGGTGCCGTCGGGACGTGCCCCCAGCACGCCGTACGTCAGTGAATCTCCTGGGGAGGGGACCGACGCGGCATACGTCCCGTCCGCCCGACGGTCCATCGGAATCGTTCCGTTCTCGCGCGAGAAGTCGTTGAAGGAACCGATTATCTTCAGGTCCATGGTGTCCCGGACCGGAAACGTCCCGAGCCGCACGTCAACCCCGATGGTATCGCCGGGTTGCGCAAACACGGTCGTGTTCTGCATCTGGTGGTTTTTCCCAGTAAACCGGAGCTCGACCACCCCGCTCGTGTCGAGTGGGGCGCGAAAGGACCGGTCCGGGCCCACCGAAATGGAGCGCACTCGCTCTCCGCCATAGGGACGTAGGTGGACGTGCGAGATGTCGAGGGCTGCCCCGTCGTGGCCGACGAGCGTTCCCTTCACGACAGGAGGCGAGGCATTTTGCGCGCGGTCGGCAGAGGGGTTCTGGGCAGAGGCGAGGCGCGGGCCCGATGGATTGATAAAAAGTCCTAGGGCCAGAAGGAGGAAGGCAGTTGTCCCGGCGAGACGTCCGGACCGATGATCGATACAGGCTAGAGGAGAACGTGTCGTGTGCATGGCTTCGGGCGTAATCGGTGCTGATTGGGGCTGGCAAGATGGAGGGATCCTCTTCGGATTGAGGCAAAGACTCCGACTCAACGAGAGGAAAATGATCGTCTTTCGGCGACTGATTCGGCCTGCTCGACAAACGACCCTCAGTAGTCCATGAGTCCCCGACTACGGTCGACGAGTTGCCAGTTACGGAGGGGGGCACCTGCCCGTTGGTCAGTTCATAGCGGCGATGAGAGGCCATAGGCAGATGCCAAAATCGCTCCTCACCGGGTGGCCTGCCCGAGTGGACCCGATGAGGGGCGACCAGCAGATCCACTGCCGGGTGAGGCCGACGCCGGTATCGACGGACCTGGCACTGAGAACAGCCAACCCTCTCGGGAGCGCCATGGAGTGGGCCCGAACGAACCGCCCTGTTCGATGCGTCCCGCTCTTTACCGCCCCTGCCCAAATTGGTACCGGAAGCCAATCCCTGGCAGGACCATCGGCGATCCGCCGCCGGTCGGGAGGTGCACATTAACCTCCGGTCTCACCCGAAACTGGTCTCCGATCGAGGCCCCTACCACCACGCCCGGCACGACTCCACTGAAGGTGATCTCGTCGCTGAAGAGCGAGCTCTCCCCCGAATTAGTATTTTCGGAACCGGTGCTTCCGGAAATGATCGCCAGTCGTCCCCCGGCGTAGAACCGATCGGTCCCCACGTACAGGGCCGGATACGCCCCCACAGTATTCGGTACTCCGTAGGAGATCCCGAAATCGGCGGCCACGTCGACTTGTCGGTCCAAAAGCTGGTATTTGAGGTCGGCAAAGAGAACGTAGGGAGCTGCCTTGATTCCTGCGTCTACGCGGGAGCCGAGTCCGATTCGGCCGTAAGCCGCCGGGAGAGGAGTGACGGTCGACCCGTCGTCGGCCTCGTTGTTCACGACGATGGCTGTCCCTGCCCCAACCGACGTCGAGCCTTCCGGTGTCGTTTGGGGAGAGTTATAGGTACCAAGGGTCATGCACCCCGATCCGACGGTAAAAACGCAGATAATGCCGGCGATCAGAAGTCCGAGTGGAAGCCTATGGTTGGCGAAAGACCGGGGAAAAGCTTCTGCCAGAGTGGCTTCAACGGGTTCATTGAGAATCGAAGAAAGATGAGCAGGCTCGTCTGAATCGGCCGCTTGCATGTACATGGCATCGGTTGTGTATTTGCTCCAGGTCGTGTCGCGAGAGGAGGGACTGCTCGGAGGAGCCTTCTCCGGCCCCTTCGATACTGGTCGTCCCTCCACATGCTTTCCACGACAGATCGCGCCGATTTTTATCATCCGACGGCAAGATCCCCGGTCTTCTTTCGAATCTGTTCACAGAGGGGGGCAGGCCGATTGCTATCCAAGATTTGCACCGGGGCTCTGCCCGAAACGAACGCTCCTCACAGCCATCTCGGTGCCCTGTATATCCGAAACCTTCCCGATTTGAACGATCCTGTTCTGCCCGCAAGGGGGAGGTTGTATTGTCAAGAAAAAGTAAAGAAAAGAGGGGGCGGGACCTCAGTGATAAAGTCGATCCGGATCTCTCGTGCAAGCAAGTGAAGGAGCGCCCCGGAACGAGGGGGGCGTCGGGCATGGACGCTTCCCCACCCGGGGCGCCGACCTTCCTGCTCACTACGACTTCTCACTGAAGGCCATGACAAGAACCATGCACACGCAAGTACGCACCTCTACCGATACCATTCGATCACTCTTCAGGGGCACCACGACTACGCTCGTCACGCTTCTTCTGCTTACCTTCGCCTTCGGCACCGGGTGTGACCTGTTACGCCCGGGAAGCGGTGCATCCGAGCCCTCCGAGGGCCAAGTGCCCTACCAATCCCTCGATGGCTTCTTCGCGGAGCGAGGCGTCGAAGGGCAGTCCTTCACCATCTCGGCCGACAGCAGGCAGGTGGTGACTGGGGACAAAGGGATCAAGCTCCACGTTCCCGCAAACGCCTTCGTTGACCAGAACGGCAATCCCGTCAGCGGTTCAGTGACGCTAGAGTTGAAGGAGATTTATTCTCCCGAGTCCATGATCGAGACGAACGCAACCACGGAGACAGCGAGTGGAGAGCCACTCATCACAGGCGGGATGTTTCGGATCGAGGCCCGTCAGGACGGCGAGGAGCTCAGCCTCCCCGACTCCAACTGGGTTGGTGTGGAAATGCCCGCCCGGACCAACACTGGCAACATCAACAGCATGCGGCTCTGGACGTCGGACCGCAGCTCGGTGGCTCAGGATCCCGATTGGAGACCCGTCTCGGAAGAGTCGGCTGCGTTTCTGGAGCGCGAAGGGGAGGCAGAAGAGCCGACGTGGTACACATCAGTTCGCGATCTGGGCTTTATCAACATCGACGTACTTAACGATGAGACGCCTACCGCGGAGCTGACGATTAATCAGTCGGGATACACCGGTGATCCTGCCAACTTCCGCGTGTTCGTCTACAGCTCGAACCCAACCGGCCTACTGCCCGCCTCCGTAGAAAACGGGGCGTTCGTTCGAGGCGACCTTCCGACCGGCTCGTACACGGTCGTGGCCATCGGCGTGGACGAGGGCACGCAGTACTTCGGCACGAAAGAGGTGACGCTGAACGGCGACCGGTCGGTGACGGTCGACGTCGCGCCAACCTCGACGGCCGACCTTGAAGCTGCGTTGAGCCAGCTCTAGGGTACGCGAGAAGTTCGCTACTGCCCCCAGCGGTTCGGCGGCCAGTTGCAAGCCGGGCGGCGCCCCGTGGTTCTCGCCGCGGGGCGTTGTCCCGTAGAACGGATGGAGCCGGCCGACGAGTGTCTGCTCACGCCCGTCTCGGACGGACCGACAGGTCCGTGCCGGGGCGGGCGTTTTTGGGTTCTTATTGCGGGACCGTGACTGCAGGGGATTCAGGACGGACAGTTCCGTCAGCTTGGCTCGATCCGCTCAATGTCATTTCCCTGAATGGAGGGCTCGTGGCCCGTCCTTGCTTCGCGTCCGTCCGTGGGGTGAACAGGAGTCGGACACACGTCTTCAGAACCTGTTTTGCGAGTAGATGCTTAGCCGAGACACAGTGGGCGACGCTGCAAAATGGCGCCCAAGTGAGCCCTGTAGTGGAACTACCGGGCGAATGCAGAAGCCATTTTGCACGAGATCCACGAAGTCGCAGCGCTGGGAGCGCGGCGACCGAGTACTCCCGGGGTGGCCGCAGATGTCTCGCCAAACAGGTTCTCAACATTCAACTTGTCTCACACAATCACCATGGCGATGCACCGGGCCAGCCCAATCAGGATGAGGCCGGTCATGTACTCGGGATGGCCACGCAGGAAGAGCACGGCCAGCCCGAACATCAGGACGGGGCCGGTGACCCAGTTCTGCACCAGCGAGAGGCCCAGAATTTTTCCGTCGCGGAAAACCTCCCCGAACTCCTCATAGCGCACCTTTATCGTCGCCTTGCGGGCGAACAGAGGTCCCTACTTCAGGGAGTGCGGTCGGTGACTCCGGGACGGCCCCTTCAGGGAGGAAGATGCACGATGGTGCAGACGCGAATCGTCCTTCGCGATCGCTCGGCTCCTCGAACCGGCCACTGGGCCAGCACTCTCGATAGCAGTAAGAAGCCGCGTGTCAGGGGGCCCCTGCGCCATACGCCTCACCGATCATGCCGGTCGCCCACCGGTAGGTGGCCCGGGCCCGAAGCACCTCGACCCGAGCCTCGACGCGTCGCTTCCGAGCCTTTGCAAGGGACTGCTCGCGCTTGTTGAGCCGGAAGAGCGTGCCCTGCCCTTCTTCGAAGCGGCGCTGCTCGGCCTGCTGAAGCCGGCGAGCGAACTTCACGCTGCGCCGCGCCGACTGCAGTCGACGTTGAGCCTGGCGCACGGCCACAGCAGCCTTCTTGACGTCGGCCTCCACCTTCTGTTCAGTACGATCTCGCTTAAGGCCGAGCCTGCGCGTTTTGATTTGGGCCTTCTCCGCGCCGCTCCGTTCGCTTCGAAATAGCAGTGGTTGATCAATTTTGAATCCGACCTTTATGTCCGACAGGTTAAAAGGACCCTCCTCATAGGAGATGGCCTGTGCCTCCAACTTGAGGTCGGGCCAGCGGCGCCCACGGGCGAGGTTCTGTTCGATGCGAGCCTGGCGCTGCTTTGCTGCAAGAACTTGAAGCACGGGCCGGCGCGCAAGAGCCGTGTCGACGGCTGCCTCAGTGCGGAGCGTCCCCGAAGCGAAGTCGGAGGGCATCGGCGGGGGGGCGTACCGAAACGACCCCCCGGCACGCTCTCCCAGAAATGTAGTCAGGGCAATGCGCTTCTGTTGAGCGGCGCTGCGGGCATCGGCGACTGCGCCGCGTCGACCAGCCGTAATCCGGGCCGCCTCGGTGCTGTCGATAGCAGGCGCTTCCCCGGCACGGGCCCGGCGGGTCACCAGTGCCTGACGTCGTCGGGCGAGCTGAAGCTGGTCGCGTGTAATCTCTAGCTTCCGGCGTGCGCCTACCCAGTCCCAAAACGCGTAGGTTGCGTCTCGAAGCAGTGTGTTCCGCTTCTTGGCCTGTCGGGCGCGGGCGCGGCGCGGCGCGAGACGAGCCTTCCTGAGTGCGGCGCGGCGCTTGCCAGCAAACAGGCCCTGGAGGGGCGAGACCGACACGCCGATGCGCGTCTCACCAACCGCGGAGGTTTTCACCGACGGATCGATGCTGGACCCGCGGCCACGCCGGTAGTCGACCTTCAGGGTCGGGCTCAGGGGGAGGTTGAGCGGTTGGCGCAGGCCGCTGCGCAGCACGTTGAGCTTGGCCTTGCTGGACTGGGTCTTGTACTCGTAGCCCGAAACGAACCGAGGACTGAAACCTCCACGAGCGTCAAGTAACTGAGCGGCCGCCCGGTCGTCGGCCAGGCGGAATGACTGGGCTTGGGGGCTGGTGCGCAGCACCCTCTTCAGGAACATGTCAAGGGAGACCGTCGGACAGTCATCGGCGGGCAGACACTGGACCGCAGTGTCGGAGGTATTCGGCTGCGGGACCGGCGGTTGCTGCGCCACGGCGGGTCCCCCGACTAGGACTAGGGTGGCAAGCAGAGCGGCGGGGGCGATCGGGACTACTGGGGGCGAGCTGAAGGTCATTAGATGCTGGCGGTGAGCGGGTAGAAACGGCTCCGGTCTCCCAGGGCCAGAAATGCTACTTCGACGATATGTTCTTCCCCTGCTGCACCGACACCTGAGGCGGCAGGCCATTCATGCGGCGCCAGATCTCATATCCCAAGGGAACGTTCGAGAGCAGCACGTTTCCCTGTACCGACGCTCCCTGCCGCAAGTAGTTTTCGCCGGGCCACGGCGGACGGTTTCCCGACGTGTCGGGGACTACGAGGAGCCGGAAGCGCCCCGACCCATCGTCGACCGGATTCACGAAGCGGACCGTCCCAGAGAAGGTGCCGACCGAGGCATTCGGGAACCCGGAGAACTGAAGGGCCGGAAAGCCGGAGAACTGCAACTGCACGCGCTCACCGGGCTGCACGAGGGACGCTCCGATGCTGCTCACGAAGAGTTCGGCGGCGCGGTCATCGCTCTCCGGAACGATGAGGGCCAGCTTGTCCCCCGACTTCACGGTCTGTCCCGGCCCGACTTGGTTGATCCGAGCGATGGTGCCGGCGATCGGGGCCTGCACGATGGAGGCAGCCTGCCGCTCCTGGGCGTTTTCGAGCTTGAGATTCAGCCTGGCTTGTTTCGCCTCCAACGTGCTTTCTTTTTGCTGCACGTTGAGACGAGCCGAGGCGACTGCCTGCTGAGCAGCGTCTAGGCTCGCGGCGGCGGCGACCGAGTCGGTACGTGCCTTCTGCAGCTTGAGCTGAGCGGTTTCGAGGGACCGAACCGACTTGACGCCATCCTGCTGGAGGGCTTTCACGCGGCTGTACCGCTTTCGGGCTGTCGTCAGGCCCGTGGACGCGTTCCGTACCTTGGCACGGGCGGCCCGGCGCTTCTGCCGGGCTTGTGAGAGGGACTGGCGGGCCTGCTTCACCTCCAGTCGAAGACTACGGAGCTCACTGGCTCGGCTCTCCGCAATGCGGTCACTGAACTGGTTGTCTAGATACTGGCTGCTCATGTCTTCGAGCACCGCGATTGTGTCGCCCGGGGCCACCACGTCCCCCTCGGTGACCCGCCAGTTCTTGACGCGGGCCGAAATTTGAGCCTCCACGGCACGGGGACGCGCGTCCGGCGCGAGCGCTGTGACCTGCCCGGTTCCGGACACGGTCTGTCGCCAGGGCACGAGCGCAAGCGCGATGCCGAGCACCACCAGCACGCCGATGCTTCCAAAAAGAACACCTCGCAGCACGGAGGGGGTTTGGGCCGCCTGCAGCGCGTTGGTGCGCAGCGGCTGCGCCCTGGTGGCCTGGGGCACGGCTGGGGACTGTCCCCAGCCCAGCGGCCTGGAGGACGTAGAGTCAGAATCGTCGGGGCTTGGAAGCGAAGAGGACATGGGGCGTCGCGGGTATCAAGCGTGTCGGCGTGGGAGAGGAGAAGGGGAGAAGGCCACTAGGACACCACAGGGTCGCGACGGAGCGACGCTACAAGCTTGGGAAAGTGCTGCTCCAGAAACTCTCCCGGTTCGCGCCGCAGTCGGTCGGGCACGCCGGTCCACACAACCTTGCCCCCATCAAGGACGACAATGCGGTCGGCGTGACGCACAGCCGTGGGGTTGTCGTCGACGACTGAGATCAGCGTCCAGACGTCGTGCCCGTAGATGCGGTCGGCTAGTTGCTGTTTCATTGACTCCTCCACCCCATTGAACGCTTCGTCGAGGATGAGCAGGCGCGGATCCCCAATCACCGCCCGCGCAATCATGATGCGCCGCACGAGCCCCTCCGGAAACTCCAGCCCGGCGGAGTTGACGGGCGTCTTGAGGCCATCGGGGAGCTCCAGAACCTCTTCGTCGAGACCGGCGAGGTGAAGGGCCCGACTCAGGTCGTCGTAGTCGAAGGACCGTCCCATGGTAATGTTTTCCTCCACGGTCCCCTTGAAGAGCTCGTCGTTCGGCATGGCCAGGCCCACGGACTTGCGGTAGGCCTGCGGGTCGAAGCGTGAGATGTCGTGCCCGTCGAACGCGATCCGCCCCCGATCCAGGGCACGCAGTCGCATCAGTGCACGGGTGAGTGTCGTTTTCCCGGCTCCGCTTTCCCCCAGGACACACAGGTGACTGCCAGCCTCTACGTCGAACGACACCTCGTCGAGCGCCGGATGCCCGTCGCCGTAGCTAATGGTTACGTCCTGCAGCCGGAGCGTAGCGGGTCCCGATCCCGACGGGACGTCCTCGCCGCCCAGCGACTCTAGCGGCTTCTCGGTCACGTGCAGGATCTTGCTGATCGCTGTCAGAAGGTCGTAGCCGGACACGAACAGCTCCACAAGATCGAAGCCGTACCGCGTGAGGTAAGCGATCACGAGCTCCGCCGCGACGAACTGGCCAAGCGTGATGCTGCCGCTGGTCACGAGGTACCCCCCAACGCCGAGGGCCAGTCCCACGATGAGGGCCCGAAAGACCGCTGCCGCCGCCAGCTGCCGCCCAAAGATGCGGAAGTGGTTCCCCCGAGTCCGCACGTACTCGGATGCCAGCCGGTCGGTGCGGGCGTGTACGTACGACATAGCTCCATTGAGCTTGAAGCTCTGCTGGCACCGGGCGAGGTCTTCGAGCCAGTGTGCCATCGCGTACTTCGTGCTGGACTGTTCGATGCTTGTCTGAAGCCCATTCCGACCCAGGCCCCAGATAAGCACGGGCACAAACAGGACCGCCAACAGGCCTACAGCGAGGAAGAGCGAGCTGTAGAAGGTAAGCAGCACGAGGCTCGCCAGGGCGATCAAGGCGTACTCCATCCCGTTGAGGAGTAGCTTCGAGAGGCTTTTCTGCATCGAAACCACGTCAAAGAACCGGTTTATCAAGGCGGGGCCGTACTCCCCCTCCAGCGCCGAGCGCCGCATCGCCGGCAGGCGATAGGCCATCTCCAAGGCCGTAGACGCAAAAAGGCGCCGCTGCAACATGTCGACCGTGTAGTACTGCAGCACGTTGAACCCGCCGTAGAGCAGCAGGCCCGCACTCACAGCCGCACTGAGCACGATGATCTGGTTGGTGAAGGTGCCCAGTGAGACGGAGTCGATGATCCCTTGTGAGGCAATCGGGATAGTCAGCGAGAAGAGCCCCACTACGGACGCGTATACCGCCACGGTAATAAGGTCGCTCGACTCGTCGCTCAGAAGCCGCAGGAGACTGCTGAACGTCTCCTGGATGTTTTCTTGGTGGTCGTGGGGATCGTAGTGGGCTGAGGTGTCCCCGCGCAGGTCTGGATCCTGCGTGTCGTCGTGTAGGAAGCTTCGGGCCTCCCCATCGACGTGGAAGAGCTGGAGCGGAGCCTCGGCATCAGCGAGATCGCCCACTTCGATCTGTCGGATCGCTTCCGCCTCCACGTCGTAGATCGTAATCTCGTTTTCCCCGGGCCGCACACCTTCGAGCAGTCCCAGCGTCGGGCCAGGAAGCAGCAGAAGATCCCCCGCCATAGCCTGCTGCGGAAGGCCATGAGGATCAACAGAGGTGGCGGTGGCCACCAGTCCGTGTGCACGACCGAAGTCGGCCAGCGTGCTGAAGAGGGTTTCGGGGGCGAGGGTTTTATCCTGCAGAAATGCCCGCAGACGCTCCGGGGGGACCCCATACCCCGCGCGACGCCGGAGCGCCCCGAAAGCCGCTACCGCTTGTTCGCGGAGGGCCGATTCGGGCGAGCCGTCCCGAGCCGCCCGGTCGACAGAGGTGGTCCGAGGGACATGGTGATCAGATGTCGGCATGACTGAGGGACAAGTGATACGGATTTACCCCAGCCTACCGTAACCTGACGGGTGCGGATCCGGAGGACCGCCGGGACTTCAAGCTTATAACTTCACAGTAACCTTGCTAGACGGGCTGAAGGCCCAGAGGCGTCTGCGCTCTGCTCCTCTCGCTCCGGGCCGCAAGAGGAGGGAGACAGCTGCCATCCGGCGGAGCATCGAGGCGACTCAATCCGTGGCTGGTGGGAGTGGCGCGGGAGCGTGACTACCACGACCAAGGCGATGCTGGCCCAACGCCGGCGCATCTTGCGCCTCCCCGCCGTGGAGCGGACGGACAACGTTTCGTCAACAATCCCGTTCTTGGCCGAAGGAGCATTGATTCGAGGTCGCAAAAATCAGGGCGGGACACGGTCCTGAAATCACGAGATGACCACGTCGGTTCTGTATACCAAATGACTCGACAAGAGCTGAACGACGAGATCGAACACCTGGCGAAAGAGGTGTTGCCGGAGCGGGCGCAACAAGAGAATTACCCCGTGCATTTCGACCACTGTTTCCTTCGCATCGCCTACGACGCCACCGTTGGCGGAAAGTGGGATGAAAGCATCGACCGCCCGTTCAAGGACAACGCCTCGACCGATCAATTAGAAACGGCAAAGCAGCGTCTCGAACAGATGGTGGAAGACCCTGATCTCTGCCATAGGCTCAACGAGAAGAGCCTGGAATACCGGTAAGTGCTGCGTGCGCCGCACGACTGAACGCAGGGTAGGCAGGGGTGGGTTGGGGGAGCCTTTCGGTAGCACACATGCGCCTGTCCAGCCTGCTGGGGCCCAGCCTCCCACGTCCCCGAAAGAAAGGGGCCTGCGGAGAAGTAACCCCAGAATCATGCGGGTAGGGAAGGGAGGGGGCGGCTCGCGTTCTCGCCAGACTAGAGACTCGAGAGAAGAATCGCCGTTAGGCCGTACTCTACAGGGGCGCGAGCAGTCCCGCCGTGGCAGTCGTCCGTGGGGAGGGAAGCCGAGGCGCGCTAGGTCACCGTCACCTCCACTTCCGCGATCGCGTTGGATCCGTCGTTCGGATCGGGGTCTGTGGGCGGCTGCTGGTTCCCGGCGCGGTCGGTGGTGCGCACGCGAATGGTGCGCTGTCCCTGGCTGAGCGTGACGGTGGTCGACCACAGCGCCCACACGCCGGCAAAGGGGTACTCGAAGGACGACCGATCCTGCCACTGCCGGGTGCCTTGGACATCAGGATTGGCTTCGGCCACCGACTCGCGGCTCTGGATCGAGGCCGGGCGGAACGGGCCGTCGTCCACGGCAACGTCCACGCGGTCCACTCCGGCGTACCCGCTTAGGGCATACCCCTCCACCCGCACGTCACCGGCGGGAACCTCGTTTCCCGGAAGGGGATCGGACACGCGACTGGTCGCCCGCACGTCGGCGTCGTCCACAAACCCGAGCCGGTTCTGGTATTGCCCGAAGACGCTGTCGTTGTCGGTCGCCTCGATCCGGGCGAGCCACTTCACGTTTTTGTAGCCGTAGAGGCGAGGGGCTACCACGCGGACCGGGAACCCATGGTCGCGGGGGAGGACTTGGCCGTTCATCCGGTACGCCAGAATGGGGCCGGTCTTCACGTCCGGCCCGTAGACCCGGCCAATCGGCAGATTGTTGTTGTAGCCATCCTCCGCGTAGAGGCGCAGGCGGTTGGTCTTCTCCCGGTCGATGCCAGCTCGCTGGAGCACGGCCCGCAGCGGCACGCCCGTCCACACCGCCGTGCCGGCGTACAGCAAGTTCTCCGGTAGCACGGTCGGGGTCGGATCCGACACGCACCGCATGGTCTTCAGCAGGGACACCTCCGGCAGGTCCTCCGCCTCCGTCAGGTCGGAGTAGCTCAGCGTCAGGGACCGGTCCACCAGCCCTTCCACCTCCAGGGTCCAGTCGGAGCGGCTCAGGTCGGGCACCCCGGGCCACCCGTCCACAGCTTCCCGTCCTCCATTTATGACGTAAAAGTCGGGAACTGGTGTCTTGAACGGAAGCGACTGGCCCTGCTGAAGGGTCATAACCTCGTTGCGCTCGCAGGCCGCCAAGGGGGCCAGCGTGAGTCCGACCAGGGCGCCGCCAGCGTGCCGAAGAAAAGTGCGGCGGGTCTCACTCATGGGAGGATGGGTCTCTTGTGATAGCGAAGGAGACGCCGTGCTGCCGGTGCAGGGGGCTGCGTTGACGACACCAACCTGCGAGGCTGATTCCATGGAGGACACTAGAGAGCCGTGCTGTACTCCACACCTACGAACAGATCGCGCGAACGGATCGTGTTCCGGCCGACCGGCGTCCAGTAGGCCTGCACGCCGATTCCCAGCGTCGAGAGGACGCCTGCGCCCAGCAGTCTGGACGGATACACGGTGAGGCCCCCTCCCACCTTGACTGAACGCCGGCGTTTGGGGACCGGGTTCGACGCGAGGAAGGAGGTCTGCGGGCTTCGGACCGACCAGGTGGCTCTGGTGAGCCCCTGCACGAGCATCCCCCCTCCGAAGGGGGTGGCGCCTATCTCGGCTGACGCCAGCCACTCATCGCCCAGGTCTTCCGTTTGGTCGGCCAGGCAGTCGATGTCGGACCCCGGTTGGCAGGGCTTGGCCCGGGAGAGCCCGTACCAGCCCGATCGGTACCGAAAGCCAGCGCCCACCTGGACATAAAGCGGAAGCGCGCTCAGGCTGCGCCCGTAGTCTACCGTCAGGGAGAGATTGACCTGTCCAGGACCCGCGCTGGGCCGGTAGTTGCGCGTGTATCCGGTCGGGAGCGTTGCGGTGCCGTTCAGCGCCAGCTGGTCCGGAGGGCCAAGCACGCCAAGGAGCGCGTCGAGGTCGTACCGCCCTCCCAGCTTCACAGACCCAAGAGCCTGGGTTTCGTAGCGAAACGTTGGGCTCCGAATCGTGAGACGCTTGATGGGGACGTTGAGGACGAGCGTCACGTCGTCGGTCACGCCCAGCTCGGTGTACAGGTAGAGGCTCCGGTCCTGAAATGGGGTGGCCGCCTGACTCTCATTGTAGTCTACCTGCCGGCCGTCGAAGGTGTAGCGGTCGCTCGCCGTGATGCTACTGTAGCTGAACTTCGTATACGTCTGTCCTGCCCCCTGCGTCCAGGCCTGGGCGGATGCGGACGTGGGCACCAGCGCACTCAATGGGAGGATGGCCAGGAGCACGGCTCCGATCAGCGCCGCCATGTCCGGCATCGCGGCCGCCCTGATCGCCGGACGGAACAAGGTGGCGGAGGGGATCGGACAGGTTGTACCTGAAGGTTGAGGACCAGATGCGTGCATACCGAAGTCCTCATTTATCGGGTGAGTCTCGCAGAGCCGCAGTCCCCAAACCGGCCATTGAGCGCTTAATTCGCGATGTTCATCTTCCCACCCATGTATTGGTGAATGCCGCACTGGTAGAAGAGGGAATCAGGCGCGGAACTCGGGACCGTGAAGAAAACTGAGATGCCCTGCGTGTTATTCCCGTCCGGCATTTCCACCCCGTCGGTGTACCGCCCGGTACCCTTCCCCTCCGCGTTCGTACCCACGTAAAACGGGTGGTTGGAGCTGTAGTCGAGCACGAACTCGTAAGTCTCGCCCCGCTGAAGAGTGATCACCTTTCCAACCTCGCCGTCGATGGCATACGCGACCCCGATGTTGTTCTGGTCGGCGTAGGGATAGTTGCTCGTGATGCTCTGCACCGTGACAGTGAACGTCTTGGTGACGTTACGGTTGGGAGAGCTGCCGCCGGAGTCGCAGCCACCGATCACCAGGGCAAGGCTGAGGAGGACAGCAACGGTAAATGTTCTAGCTGTATCTGTAAACAAACGGTCCATAGAAGCGAGTATCTAGTTTCGATTACGACTGCCGAAAGTACAGAGGCTTCGGTGGATAGGTTGTCAGGAAAAAGTCCTCACCAGCGGCATTGCAGGAACGTTACGGCTCCGGCTTTCGGCCTGCCAACTGCGAATCTGATGCGCAGTTACAGGACTTGTTGTGCGGTGAGTCAAACCTCTCTGCGTGAATCCTCTGACGAACCATCCACGTGCCCAAATCCCAGGCGTGAACTGCGAAACTTCCTCACGCTGACCTCAAGTATCCTGAAGGCGTCATGTCTCCCCCGCCGCAGGCCTCTTCCAAGGCTGATCCAGTGACCTCCGATGTGCTGACCGACACGTTTGGACGCCATCACACGTATCTGCGGGTCTCCATCGTTGAGCGGTGTCAGCTCCGGTGTCGATACTGTATGCCGGAGGATGGCGTCGACCTCACGCCCGATTCCCGGATCCTGTCCGATGACGAGGTGGTGCGCCTGGCTCGCCTCTTCGTCCGTCACGGCGTGTCGAAGATCCGCCTGACAGGGGGCGAGCCGCTCCTGCGGCCGGACGCGGAGCAGCTTGCCGCCCGACTGGGCCAGATTGACGGTGTCGACACGCTTGCCCTTACCACCAATGGCTTTCTCCTCCCGAAGAAGATCGACGCCCTAGCCGAGGCGGAGCTGCAACAGATCAACATCAGCCTCGATACGCTCCGGCCCGATCGCTTTAAAGAATTGACACGCCGGGAAGGCCACCAACTCGTTCTGGACGCGATCGATGCGGCGCTGGCGGCGGGCCTCCAGACCAAGGTGAACTGCGTGGTGATGGAGGGGGAAAATGAGGACGAACTGGCCGACTTTGCTCGCTTGGCCGCGGAGCGTCCCCTGGCGGTGCGCTTCATTGAACTGATGCCGTTTCAGGGCAATTCCTTTTCGGAGGAGCGCTTCATGTCGTGGGAGCGGATGCAGGCACGACTCGAGGACGAGCTCGGGACCGAACTCCAGCCTCTCGACAACAGCCCCCACTCCACGTCCCGCACCTTCCAGCAGCCGGGCCACGAAGGCACGATCGGGTTCATAGCGTCCATGACTGCACCCTTCTGTGCGGGCTGTACCCGGCTTCGCCTCACGGCCGACGGGCACTTGAAGGTTTGCCTCTTCGGGAAGGGAGAAACGAGCCTCCGCCGTCCGCTTCGGGAGGGGGCTACGGACGCGGAACTGGCCGAGATAATCAGCCAGGCCGTCGACGGGAAAGAGGCCCGCCACGCCGGCATGGACATGGAGGCGAAACAGGCTGACCAAAACCGCCCTATGATCACCATCGGCGGATAGCCCAGCCCGGAGCTGCCTTTCGTCGGGCACGCGGTCCGGCCGCTCCGTCTTCCTGCTTTCCAGAGTACACTGTTTGGTCCCATCCCACCGTGGACGCCGCGAGTCCCTCGTCCATTTCGCCGAAGACCATCCGCGTGACCGTTCTTTTCTTCAGCGTTCTTCGGGAGAAAACCGGCACCGGCGAGATCACGCTCTCGCTCCCCGCCTCTACCACGGGCGAGGAGTTGCTGGATCGCCTGGAGCGGCGCTATCCGCCCGTCGCCGAGCACCGGGGGGACGCCCGGCTGGCCGTCAACCAATCTTTTGCGGACCCATCAACCACGCTCTCCGACGGAGACGAAGTGGCCCTCATCACCCCCGTCAGTGGTGGCTGATCGCCTCCTCTTCCAGTGCAATCCCTTCGCCCCATGGACGCACAGGAGATCCACACTGATCAAATCTGGGCGCGGCTCCAGCATTCCCCACTCGATCTTGAGGCCGCGGATGCATTTTTGCGTGGCCCGAGCACTGGGGGTGTGAGCTTATTTGCCGGCACCACGCGCCGGTGGACCGAGGGGCGGGAAACGGTTCGCCTGGAGTTCGAGGCCTACCAGCCCATGGCCCTGACGCAGATGGAGCGTCTCATGACGGAGGCCCGTCGGGAGTGGCCGGATCTGCGCCGGGCCTGTGTCGTGCACCGGCTTGGGACGGTCCCGCCAACCGAGGCGAGCGTCCTGTGTGGCGCGGCGGCTCCCCACCGCGCCGCCGCCTTCGGGGCCTGCCGGTTTCTGATCGACCGCCTAAAGATGGATGTGCCGATCTGGAAGCGGGAGGTTTACGCCGACGGAGAGGCCGAGTGGAAATCTGGAGCAGCGAGCGGCACACAGGCCTCGCGCACCGGCACGTCCTCGTAACTCCTCTCCACGCCGCCCCCAATAGCCAGCAGTCATATGCGGACGTACGTTTCTTTCGACGATGCGCGCCGTCTCGTGCTGGAGGACCTTCCCCGACAGCCCGCTGAGTGCGTCGGACTGAGCGATGCACAGGATCGGGTGCTCGTGCAGGACGTGCGCAGTCCCGAGGAGGTCCCGGCCTTCGACAACTCGGCAATGGACGGGTTTGCGGCACGGGCGGAGGACCTCGGCACTCCCCCCACGCATCTCCGCATTGTGGAGGAGGTGCCCGCCGGCCAGGCCCCAGAGACAGAAATTGTCTCCGGCACATGTGCGGAGATCATGACCGGGGCGCCTCTGCCGGACGGCGCCAACACGGTGGTGCCGGTGGAAGAGGCCGAGCGCATAGACGACGACCACGTCCGTCTCCAGGAGGCCCCCGCCAAGGGAACGCATGTTCGCCAGGCAGCCATGGACATCGAGGAGGACCAGCTGCTCTTCGAAGCTGGGACCCGAATCACACCGCCGGTCGTGGGCCTGCTCGCCATGCTGGGGATCGACGAGGTGCGGGTGTCGTCCCGTCCCCAGGTCGCGGTCGTTGCCACGGGAGACGAGCTGGTCGACTTTACGGAGACCCCGGGGCCGGGGAAGATTCGAGACGTGAATACCCCCACGCTGACCGCCCAGATTCGCGCGGCCGGAGCCACCCCCGGGCCGCTGCTGCACGTTGAGGACGACGAGGCGGCCCTCCGAGAGGCGGTAGGCGCGGCGCTCGACGCCGACCTGGTGCTCATGGCCGGGGGCATGTCCGCCGGCCAGTACGACCACGTCCGCCCGGTCCTCCGGGCGATGGATATGACGTGGTCGTTCTGGCGGGTTCGCCAGCGGCCCGGGCGTCCGTTTGGGTTCGGCACGCTTCGGGATACTCCCGTGGTGGGGCTTCCCGGAAACCCGACTACCGCCTCCGTGTGCTTCGAGATCCACGTCCGTCCTGCGCTGGCGACCATGGTCGGTCTGGAGCCGGCGACGCCCCCGCGCCTCCCGGCGTCCCTACAGGCGCCTGTCCAGAAGCCCGCGGGCCTGCACCACTTTGCACGAGGCGTGGCCACCACCGACGACGGTGGCCAGTTGCAAGCCCGGGTTCAGGGGCCTCAGTCCAGCGGGTTCTTCGCACCGATGGCCCGGGCGAACTGTCTGATCCACCTTCCCGAGTCGATGGAGGACCCCTCCTCCGGGACCCCTGTCGACATTGAGTGGCTTTCGTGGGCACGCCCGTCCGCTCGTTCCCTCTCCTAGTGACATCGACTCCCAGTGACATCGATGACTCCTCCCATGTCCGACTCAGCGAGTACCGACTCATTTTCTCACCTCGACGCGGAGGGCGACGCGCACATGGTCGACGTGTCGGGGAAGCCCGACACCGTCCGGACAGCCGTAGCGGAAGGACGCGTGGCGGTTCAGCCCTCGGCCTTTGCGGACCTCCGAGAGCAGGGCCTCGAGGCGTATTCACTCCCCACTGCCGCACAGGCCGCCGGTCGCGAGGGGATTCGGCGGACGAGCCATCTCGTTCCGCTCTGCCACGATATCTCCCTTGAACGCGTCGGGGTGGATGTGTCGTTGCATCCCGATCGCTCGCAGGTTCTGGTGCGGGCTGCGGCCCGAACTGTAGGCCCCACGGGCGTTGAGATGGAAGCCCTGACCGGCGCGTCGATGGCTGCACTCGCCGTGTGTGAGGCTTGCTCTCCCCAAGCGGCTCGCATCGAAGACATCTGTCTCCTGACTAAAACCGGCGGACAGAGCGGGGACTACCACCGGGCGACCTCGGACCGCCCGTCGGAGAATCCTGCCTCTCTCGGGGCGGACGCTTCCCCCGGCACCGTGTCCTCCAGCGGGACGTCTTCGCCCGAGGCAGAGGAGGCCTCTAGCCCGTCGGCCGCGGCTCCTGAGGCAAGCCACGAGCAGCACCGGGAAGCCGCCCAATCGGAAACGGTCCGGTGCGCCCTCGTCACTGTGAGCGACACTCGCACGATGGAGGACGACGAAAGCGGGCCGCTCATGCAGGAGCGCCTGGAGGCCGCCGGCCACGCGGTCGTCCGTCGGGAAGTCGTACCCGACGAGCAAAGCCGCATCGCCTCGATCCTAGACAATCTCACCCAGACTCCGGAGGTGGACGCGGTCCTTCTGAGCGGAGGAACCGGCATCAGCCACCGTGACGGCACCTACGAAGTCGTGAGTAGCTTCATAGAGCAGGAGCTTCCCGGATTCGGGGAGCTCTTCCGCATGCTTTCCTACGAAGACGTTGGGGCCGCTGCCATGCTGTCCAGAGCCACGGCCGGGGTCTGCCGCAGCCGGCTTGTCTTCGCATTGCCCGGATCAACCAACGCCGTTGAGCTAGCGATGGACAAGCTCATCGTCCCTGAGCTGCAGCACATGGTGTGGGAGGTGCGGCGGCAGGACGAAGACCTGCACCCTGAGGACTGATCCCGTTTCGCCGGACCGTCTCGACTCATCGGACCGCCTGTGGAGTGTCCGAAGGGTCGCCCGGCGTGGTTCCGAACGCATCTGCGCGCTTTAAGCCATCCGGCCCGCTTTGACATGGCAACCTCCTCCACATCGCCCACCGACGTGCTCCGCCGCTATTATGAGCGCAATACGCAGCTCTTCCTGGCGCTCAGCGGTGGACGATCGACGCGTTCTCTTCACCGTCCGGTGTGGGGGGAAGGGGTGGAGACCCGGGAGGAGGCTTTTGCGTACCCCTACCAACTTGTGCTTCGGGCCGCCCACCGGGTCGGCCCTGCCGAAACGCACCCCGCCCCGGGCGACTCGCCTAGGCGGTCGTTCCACGTCCTCGACCTGGGATGCGGCGTGGGGGGTGCAGTCGAGTACTTGCTCAACCGCTTCGAGGGTCCGATGCGCGCCACCGGCGTCACGCTCAGCGGCACGCAGGTGCGCTTAGCTCGCCAGTCACTGCGCCAGGCCGGGGTTCCGTCTTGCAGGTATACGTTTCGCGAAGCCGACTTTCACGACCTGCCCAATCTCGGTCCCGTGGATCTTGCCTTCGGAATTGAGTCCTTCGTGCTCGCTCGACAGACGCAGGCAGTGTTCGAAGAAACGGCCCGGGTCCTCCGTCCCGGCGCGCGCCTCGTTTTGATCGACGACTTCCTAGTCCCTCCGGCCCAACGTCCCGACCGGGCCCCGCCGGTGCAGTCCTGGATCGACACCTTCCAGAACGGATGGCATGCTCGGGGGCTCTGCTCAGTCCGGGAGGCACGGGCGGAGGCCAAAGCGTGCGGATTTCGGCTCACGAAGCAGGTGGACCTGACCTCTGCACTTGCTCTGCGGCGGCCCCGCGACCAGTTGATTGAGTGGCTTGTTGTTCCGCTCCGGCCCCTGCTCTGGAAGTGGGATTACTTTCGGGGCCTGATCGGCGGGCACGCGCTTCAGCAGTGCCTTGCGGCCGGGGCGATTACGTACCGCCTCCTCGTGTTCGAGTGGGACCCGGGATCCGAGGCATGAACCCGAGAACTGTCCACCCTGCCGCTCACCATCGCCGAAGTGCTTGCCCACAGTGTGTTTAAGTGACCAAAACCGCATCTCCCGTGGAAAGGGTAGTATAGGACGAATCGTACAGTCATAAAACGCTGCGAGAGAGAAATTTACAGAAAAACAATTCAGGTAAATTCTCGTCAAGGCCGAGTTGCCTTGTGTGGATCTGTACCGAGATTGAAACTTTGTGCCGGCAGCTCATATGTTCAAAGCATGTGCAGTTCGTTCGGGCGGAGGACCACTATGCAGTGACTCTCGTTGGCAGAATAGTCGTTATTCCGGTCGTCCGCAAAACGGGAAGTCGCACGTTAGAATTACGGTTTTCACGTGTCTATGGGCTCCACGGCCGATTGGCACTTCCCTGAATCGGACGGCCAAGCTAACATTTTTTCCTCGATTAGTCGCGCCAGCCACGATATGTCAGACGAAAACGGAGAAGCAAAGGAGAAAGCCCTGGATCTTGCGGTCGAACAGATCGAGCGAGAGCATGGGGAAGGTTCGATCATGCGCCTCAGCGACGACCCCAATCGAGACGTAGAGGCCATCCCGACCGGGTCGCTCGCTCTCGACGAGGCGCTGGGCGTGGGAGGCGTTCCGCGTGGTCGCATTACAGAAATCTTTGGCCCCGAGTCGTCGGGCAAGACGACGCTCGCGACCCACGTCGTGGCGGAGGCGCAGAAGCTTGGAGGAACCTGCGCCTTTATCGACGCCGAGCATGCGTTTGACCCGAACTACGCCGAGCAGCTTGGGGTCGACATCGACGAGCTCCTAATCTCTCAGCCAGACACAGGCGAGCAGGCCCTGAATATCACGGACACGTTGGTGCGCAGTGGGGCCCTCGATGTCATCGTAATCGACTCTGTCTCGGCCCTCGTGCCGCAGGCCGAGCTCGAAGGCGACATGGGCGACACGCACGTGGGCCTGCAGGCCCGCCTTATGAGCCAGGCTCTCCGTAAGCTGGCGGGCACGATCAACCGCACCAAGACGGCCCTCATCTTCATCAACCAGATCCGGATGAAGATCGGGGTTATGTTCGGCAACCCGGAGACGACCTCGGGGGGGCGGGCGCTCAAGTTCTACTCGTCGGTCCGCATGGACATTCGCCGCATCGGGGCGGTGAAGGACAGCCAGGATGTCATTGGCAACCGTACCCGCGTGAAGGTGAAGAAGAACAAGGTCGCACCCCCCTTCCAGGAAGCCGAGTTCGACCTCATCTACGGGGAGGGAATCTCGTCCCTCGGTGAAATTATCGACCTAGGGACCGAGCACGACATTCTTCAGAAGCGAGGGTCCTGGTACTCGTACCAGGATGAGACCATCGCGCAGGGGCGAGAAAACACGAAGGAGTGGCTGGAGGAGCACCCTGAGGAGCGGGAGGAAATCAAGTCGGCCTTGCGCAGAGAGCTTGGGCTCGTATCGGGAGAGGAGGACGCCGGCGATGAAGCTGACGAGGAAGAGGCCGAAGCCACGGCCGAAGAGGCCTAGCCCGCGAGGATCGCAGAGCACAGTCCGAAGCAGCCTCAGCGGAGGCGTCTGCTTTTTTTGCCGTCTAGCCGTACCGTGCTCCAGACCCGCCCTCCGTCGGAGCGGACGGAAACGTCGACCGGCCCGCTGGTCCTTCTGGTCGTTTTGCTCACCTGGGGTGGGGGGAACAACGCGGTGGCTCAGGAGGAGCACGTCCCTTCCGCCGTGGGTCGAAGCTCACGGTTCTGCGAGGCAGATCCGGCGGGCCGGAGTCTCGATGTCCGCGGTCTCGCGTCCGTCTACTGCACGGAGGCTCCCCCGATCGCCGTGCCGCTCCGGGGGGCGCACACAACCGCTCGGCCCGTCTTCTACGGGGCCGTTCCTGCGGCGTGGATTGGGGCCGTGGGGTCGGGGGACCAGCCGGTCTTTTCGGCAGCCTACCGCCTGACCATCGCGCAGGGAGTTACGTACGGGCTCACGCTCGGAATCAAGCACATGGTAGGACGCCTCCGCCCGTATGCCCGGCACTCGTTGCGGTCCCGAGCAGAGCGGTACAGGAAAGCGTCTGGTGGAAAGGAGGCACGGCTTTCGTTCCCGTCCGGACACGCGAGCATTTCTGCAGCCCTCGCGATGTCCTGGAGCCTTTCCTACCCCCGGTGGTACGTAATCGGCCCTGGGGCCCTCTGGGCCACGAGTGTGGCCCTGAGTCGAGTCTACCTCGGCGTTCACTTCCCCAGCGACATTCTGGCCGGTACGGTCCTGGGCGCGGGCGTGGCCCTACTCGTGCACCACCTCCGGGCCGTCGTCACGCCCTCGTCCCTGCGGGCAGACCCCGAGTCTCAGCGGATGTCCGCCGTTCCCGTAGGCGTGCAGATTCGGTTCTGAGGCCCATCACGTCTGCGCCCATACGTCCGCAAACCCAGCCTGTGCCAGAAGACTACGGTACTTGGCGCGGCGGTCCTCGTTGGGGTCGGGACGGGTTGAGCTCGGTCCCAGGCTCGACCGGTACTCGGAGGGAAGGCGATGCTGCCGTGCGCCGGCGCGAACGACCGCACAGTACCACGCGAACGGCGTCAGGGACTCGTCAACGTAAGAGGGTTGGGCCACGTACGCGAAGGCCTCGACGACCGAGTCGGGCCCACAGGGATGCACGCGGCAGCGTTCGTACCCGTGTCCTCGGCCTTCGGCCTCGTCAAGTGCTGGAAGATCCTCGGACGCGATGTCGAAGAGCACGCCCCACACGTGAGTGGACGCTGTGGTCGCGTCAACGATGTTGCACTTTCCAGAGCCGTCCTGCCCGCCTTTATGATAGCGAAGTTCTCGGTCGGGAAGACGGGCACGGGCCACCGGCTGGGCCGACTGCACTCGGGCGCGGAGCCGCTCTGTGAGCATGTTGGAGCCGTAGGCGAAGTAAAGCACGGAGGGCAGCCAGGATGCTTGTTGCTAAGGGTCAGAGAGCGGGGGACGGTACGAGGTCTCAAAATCGTGGAAGGCACGTTCCAGGCGCCACTCCGCCGCGGCCTTCGGGTTGGACTGCAGAAACGTCCGACACGAGGCGGAAATCTGCTCCGTCTCCTCGCCAGGC
Organism: Salinibacter sp.; assembly: GCF_042218895.1. NCBI lineage: Bacteria > Pseudomonadati > Rhodothermota > Rhodothermia > Rhodothermales > Salinibacteraceae > Salinibacter > Salinibacter sp. Next base: position 40,916 of record NZ_JBDGQQ010000010.1, read on the forward strand.
TGCGCCTCAGCACAGGGCGGGGCGTACCGGTCGTAGGCATCAGATCGCCACAGGCTTCGTCCATCCAGGAACGAGTAGTGCAGGCTGTTTCGGCTGAGGGTCTTGACGGTCGAGTAGGTCAGATCGTACGTCCGGCTTGCGCGCACGAACTCGTGGGTGAGATCGGTGCGGAGCACGCCCTCGTCGTCGGTCGCCAGGGTGACGGGAACATCAGCGGCGAGGTAGTCCGGAAGGGGATGGGAGGCCCCCGTGACATCGAGGATAACGTCATTGCTCGTCAGGCACACTTCCACACAGATGTCCTGGGTTCGCATGCGCCGGAAGAGTGCGCGCGTATCGTGCTCGTATCCCACATCCACCCCGTGCCCAATTCGCTGGGCGCCCGCAACCCGGATCGCGGTCCACACGTGATCGTGCAAGTGCTGGGGCGGAACGGAGCCCAGGGTCAGCTCTCCGGCGTGGAGTCCCACCGCGACTGAATCTTGCTGGGGGGGCGCGCCGGCAGTTTGCAGAAATCGAAGCATGCGCATGTGGAGGTCGTAGTCCCGGAGGGCGATTCGGTGGTCCTCCGGGGCGACCAGGTCCACGGCTTCAACACGAGAATCGGCACGGGCTCGCTCGACCGCGTACAGGAGCCGGGCGAACACCTGCAGGGGCGAGCCCACCCGAACTGCGTACATCCGATACCGACGCGTAACTGTGCAGGCCGTGGGCGTGGGGGAGGTGCCACAATTCAGGAGAGAATCGGCACGCTGCTCAGCCTGGGTGAGAAAGGTCCGGCCCTGTTGGACCGCGCTTCGCAGCCCGGCATCGAGCAACCGTGAACGGAGGGTGCTCCAGTCTTTCGTGTACGAGACCGTAGAGGCGATGGAGTCAGCGCGACCATGACTGTCGTTAATGATGACCTCGACGTGCTGCACGTTCTGAGAGGCAGCCCGACGCACGAGTTCGGCGAGGGCATCGCCTTTTCGGAGCGGCTGGTCGCGGTAGACGGCCCCAAACCGGTTGAAGGTCGCAAAGAACTGCTCACGTCCTGTTGTGCGGTACTTCTCCAGGTTCCGCACCGACAGGGCGTCGATCATCTTCCGGTAGAGGGAGGAGGTGCTCATCACGGAGTCCATCGGCACCACAGAGGACGCCGACCCTCTTCCCGGGGCAGTGCACTGAACAATTTTCCCGGGGTTCAGTTGCGCGCAGAGGCCTTGCTCCCGGGCCCACGCTAGGTACGACTCCGCGTATACTGCGCCGATCAGATGAGTGTGCAGGTCGGCCCCCTTCGGCATGGCCTGGAGAAAATCTCGGAGCAACGGAGGCCGGTGCCGATGGGTCCGAAACCACTGGGCCAGGTGGGCTGCCTCGGACGTGTCGTCGGCCACTGTAGCGTGAGCTAGACGCAGGGGAGAGAGGCCCGTGTGAACGGTCGTGGATGCGTCCGACGGGGGCGCAAGCCCTCCGAGGCAGAGAAGGATGAGACCCGCGAGGAAGGATGTGGACCAACGGCTCACTGGACGCAGCATGATGCCAGACGGAGGGAAGTAAACACAGATATTCTTCGTCATTGGGACCCTCCCCGTCCATTCACGCCAAGATCATCCGGATCGACACGACCAAGGTCCAGCACCAACCGCGATTCTTGGTCTCCCTCTAGAACCCGCAGTGGAGAGGTCTCCTCGTCCGGCGCCACGATGGTCGCAAGTACGTCGACCGCTACCTCTTCAAGGCCTCCGTGGAAGAACGACCGCAGGGTATTGAAGACCGACGAGGCCGGATCCCGGAAGTCAAACTGGCACTCCTCGAACTGACAGTTGTCGGCAGCTGTGGGGCCGCTCCCGTAGTAAACGATCACACAGTCCTCGAAGGTGCAATTGACGTATTTATGGTAGTCGAGGATAACCTCTTCGTCGCGAAAGCTGTCCTGTGTGGTGATGTTCATTGGTCGAAGGGGGAGGTCGGAAATGGACCGCGGATCGGAAATGAAAACTGTGATGTGCAGCCCTGTCCTGGACCGCCCAACCTCGAAATCGAGGATTCGCTTTGGGAACAGACGGGGCTGCGATCGTGACAGTAGTTGTGTCGAGGCCGAAAGACTCCAGGTGCCACAGCGGGCAGCGACCGCATGAAACCGGGCGAGCGGTACGTTCAGGTATCGGCGACGCGATGTGGAGTTGTATAAACTTTCTGTAGGGGATTTGGATGTGCGTCTTCACGGGCTGGCCCGTATACTGGATCTAGTTCGCTGAAAGCCGCCACCAATCGCCACCCACTCCATGGCCACTCTGCGTCCCTTTCGGGCCGTGCGCCCGCTCCCGCAACACGTCAAGGAAATCGCGTCCGTCCCGTACGATGTGGTCGATAGCAAGGAGGCCCGGGCACGAGCAAAAGGAAAGCCGCGCAGCTTCCTGCACATCGTCCGGCCCGAAATTGACCTCCCCCCCAGCGCGGGTGAGCACGACGATGCAGTGTACAAGCAGGGCGCAGTCAACCTGCGGCAGTTCGTGGAGGCCGACTATACCCTTCAGGAGGATGAGCCTGCCGTTTACGTGTACCGGCTCGTAATGGATGGACGGAAGCAGACAGGAGTCTTCGGGGGCGTGTCGGTGGCCGAGTACGACGACGGAACCATCGTGAAGCACGAAAAAACACGGCCCTCGAAGGAAAAAGATCGGACGCGTCACATCCTTGCGCAGCAGGCCCATGCTGAGCCGGTCATGCTGACCTACAGGGATAGGACGGCGATTCACGATCTCGTCTCCGACATCCAGAACGACGAGCCCCTCTACGACTTCGTCGCTGAGGACGAGGTACGGCACACGGTCTGGAAGGCGAGCGTCCCGGAGCCCCTGATGACGGCGTTTCGGGACGTGGATCGTTTCTACATCGCGGACGGGCACCATCGATGCAAGGCCGCGAGCCGGGCCGCCGCCGAGTTGCGCCGGGAGTCGAGCGGTCGGACCTCTGAGGGTAAGACCCGGGCGTTCGAGACGTTTACGGCGGTGCTATTCCCGATGAGCCACATGCACATCATGGCGTACAATCGGGTCGTTTTTGAGCTTCCAGAGTCCCCCGGCGACTTCCTGCGTCACCTGACCGAGGACTTTGAGCTCGAGAAAGACGTTGAGGACCCAGTGCCCCCTGAGAAAGGAACCGTATGTCTTTACCTGGAGGGGCGTTGGCACCGGCTTGCGCTGCCTCCGTCCCGGGGCAAGCAGGTCGTCGACCAACTCGATGTCGCCCGCCTGAGCGAATACATTCTTGAGCCGTGGTTGGGGATTGTGGACCAACGTCGCAACTCCAACATCGATTTTGTCGGGGGCATTCGCGGCACCAGCGCGCTGGAGAAGAAAGTCGACCAGGGGGAGGCGCAGCTGGCCATCAGCATGTACCCCACGAGCATCGAGGAGCTCGTGGCGGTGGCGGACGAAGGCAGCCTAATGCCGCCGAAGTCGACGTGGTTCGAGCCGAAGCTGCGCAGCGGCCTGCTGGTGCACGACTTCGCTGACGACGTCCCTGCGGAGTCCCCAGCAATCCCGACCATGTAGCGTGCTTTCCAGGGGGCCGGTGCTCCTCAACCGGCCATGCGGCCCCTGCGGATGAGTCGTCGAACGCCTGGGGTGTGATTGATTAAACTCGACACCGAGGCCGAGCTTGGAAAAAGGCAGACAGTCGCAAACCGCTGTGTGCCTCTCGGCAACTGGTGCGAGGCAAACGCCCAGCCTTCTCGGCCAGCAGGCGGAGTAGACCCCCTTGCCGAGACCCTTGGGGGTCCCGTCTGGGCCTGTAGCGAATCGGTAGCGCTTGCGACCCTGGTGATGGAGCTGTGCTTGCACCGTCGGTAGGTCGTTACCGACGGTAGACGACTGCTTACGGCGGGCGGGACTGGCAGGTGGTCGGCCCGGCGCGCGAGTCGCCACCGGGCGGGTGGACATAGAAAAAGCTTCCCGGAACGAGCAGGCACCCTTTTTAGAACACAAAAATCGGTCCCGGGGCATTCAAGAAAAATATGAAAAGCACACTGGGGTGATCGCCTGTCCAACCGGCTGCTTTGGTCGTAACATCTCAGTGCCGAGAGACGTGTTCCAGTGCTCTGTATTCTTCCTGGCTTCACGCCTCCTCTTACCAACAGACTTCCGGGGGCGCGTTCTCCTCGCGGCAATCCCGACGACAGAACCGGTCGTCCTGTCGGCCGAACACGGCGGTCTAGAGAGCCGAGATGCGGAGACCTCCGCACGTGTCCGGTCGAGGGAGGGGAATGGAGATGGACTCGGATAAGGGGGAAAAGACGGATGAGCACTGCGTACTGCTTGTATTCGGCTGTCACCAGTCGTCCTGGCACAGACTTCGTCTCAACCTAACTTCAGCACACATCGCACTTGCCATGCGATACAGTACTGCCATGCCCCCCTTCGCTGCCTTGCCCTACACGCTTCGCCGGTTGGCATCCGCGGCCATGCTTTTCCTTCTCGTGTCCGGCCTCTCAGGATGCGCTGGGGCCGGACAGTCGGGAGGTTCCTCTCAGACGCTGACGATCAACCAGGTGATCAAACTGCTTCGCGACCACGGCCTCTCCGTGACCCCGGGACGGCGGCTTCCGGTTAATTATGCACGGGATGCGCTGGTTCTCAATACCAGCGTGGGGGACAACCTCCGGGTCTATGAGTTCCCGAGCTCGATCTACGCCGCAATGACAATCAGCCGCAAGAGCCCAAGTGCCGGGTCTCCGCCGTTCTACTATCAAAAGGGAAACATCATGCTCACCCACGCCGGGAACAGCACGAAAGTCGAGCGGGTGCTCAAATCGCGGTTCACCCCAAAGAGGCGCCGATAGCGTCCTTCCTGTCCCGCCAAGCCGGGGCAGAACTGGAAGCAGAGACCCGTCCGGGCGTGGCTTATCATGTAGGTGCCCCGCGCTAGGAAAGCCAAGCCGCGCGCAGAACGGCCAAGATCCCGGATCCGGGCCCCAGAGTTCCCAGGCACAGAACTCCATTTCTACGATCACGGACAGGTTGAGACGGCTCTTCGGCCGGCTGATGCCCCTTCACGCCCTTTTTGAGACTGGATCTGGGTCAGGATGGAACGAGCCGCGGGTGGTCATGTAGACCGCTTTTGAACATGTTGACGTGCGCGGTGTGCAAACCGTGCATTCCCGACGGTGGGGTGGCAGAGCCTGGCTGAATGCACCGGTCTCGAAAACCGGAGGGCCCTCACGGGTCCCGGGGGTTCGAATCCCTCCCCCACCGCTTTTTCAGACTTCGCTCAGCACTGTTGGGCGGAGTCCTCTTTATGAGAGAGGGGTGATCACTCGGGCTTAGTAACGAGTAGTTCAGGGATGGGGCGGGGTTGCACCTCTGGATGCCGCTGGAGCCAGCGCACGTAGCCCAACGACTGGTCTGCCGCAAGGGGCACTGGAAAATCGGCGTCGAGTAGAGCTTCCCCCGCAGCAGAAAGGGTGTCAGCGAGTCCTTCCGGCGGCCCCTCCGTCTCGAGACAAAGGGTCCAGGCCTCCTTCTCAGACACGACGAAGGTCGTCAGTTCCATCTTCACCTTGACGGCGGGGTGGATGGGAAGGGCAGAAGCAAGCATCGACTGTGCCTCAGCATCGAACGTGCGTTGATGGCGTGTCTTCCTGGTGGGGATCCACAAGCCCGTCGAGTTCTCACTCCATGGACCCGCTCCCTCGGTCTCCCGATCGAAGCTCCACTTGACCCACTGCTCGTAGTGGCCCGAAACTCCGGGTCCGAAGGTGCAGGCGGTCGGCCCTGCGAGACGACGCTTCACCTGGATCTTATTGTCCCGGGCCTTCAGGTTTAGGCCGGGATCCTCGCTGAGGAGATAAAAGTCTGTCCACGTTTCATGGGTCTCGGGGTCAAGTTGCCCGATCCAATCCTGAAGGGAGCGGGGAGGAGGAGCATCTCCAAACCATCGGGCCTCTAGCGTAATGGTCATGAGACTGAGCGGGCAGCGGGTGAAGGAAAGCCTCTTCGCGGCTCGTATGCAAAGGTCTGCACCGGGGGAAAGTTGAGGGCAAACTTTGGGTCGGCCCCGATGCACACTAAGAGCCCGGGCATTTGGTCAGGCACCTCGAAAAAGAGTCGTGAAGTCCTGCTTTCGACGGGAAAGTCGTGCAGCGTTCGGCCTCAAACGACTTGGAGGGCGAACCTCTGAGGACGCCCTTCGTTTTCCAGATGAATGGGAGTCTGAACTACAGCATATCACGCATCATGGAAAAAAGGATGTGCAAGACCTGTGGGTGTGACAGCCTCCGCCCGATGCAAGTCGTCTTCGAAGACGAAGAAAAGGAGAACCTCAATCTGCAGGGAGGCGAGCAGGAGTCGCGCTTCTACAGTTGCCAGGTCTGCGGGGACAACTGGCTGTCGGTGAAGGAAACGTCATCCGGCGGGGAATGTACCATAACCTTCGTTCACCAGATGGGGACGTCACCCATCCTTAAGCGTGTTGCCCACATGACCAACTCGATCGTGGTATCCGATGACAGTGTGGACGAGTGGGAGTACTTTAAAGGCGACGAGTTGGTCAACGAGTCGGAGTGGCGAGAAACACTCTCTGATCGCCGGGAGACGTTGAAGGCCACGTGCATGAATTGAAGTTCCCCCTCCGCGACCTGGCAAGTGCCCGAGGACTGATCGGTCCTGGGCATTTTGTATTTTTTACCGACCGAGTCCTTTCAGGCCGGGTTGAGGGTTGCCTCGATCGCCTGAGTTAGGTCGTCCCGGGTGAAGGGCTTGCTCACGTACCCGTCGAATCCTTTCGTGAGAAAATCCTCGCGATCCCCGGGCATGGCATAGGCAGTAAGGGCCACGGCGGCCGCATCACTCATCTCGTCGCGCTCCCGGATACGGTGAAGAAGCTCCGTTCCGGTTTCCTCGTCGCTGAGGTTGATGTCGAGGAGAAGAACATCGTAGGTACTGTGCTCTACAGCCTCCATTGCTCCCTCAACGCCAGGAACTACGTCAATCTCATAGGAGCCCTTCAAGAGGTGCTCCAGAAGAAGCTGCGTTTCTGAATTGTCCTCTACGGCCAAAATACGTGGGTTCTCCGAGGGGGTCATAGTAACTCCGTGGGGCATGGTGGGAAAACCAGAAGGGCCTCAATTTCTCTCTTGGCGGACGTGTTTAATAGACACTCGTCCTGTAGAACGAATGAGCATGCCAGTTCGAGGATCCAAAAGGTTTCTCCTCGACCCTGGCATTGTCCTACTGAATCAAAGAGTATGCCAGCACGGAGAACTCGAGGCTTGAATTTGGGAGGCCATGTGCGCGATTGTCCACAGCCTCTGATCTCGGATCCCCTGATAGTTTTCAGAATTCCCACCGGACCTGGGCACGCACCTCCCGACGGCGTCGCCCATCCACTTGATTCAATCCAGATCCGATCGTGGATCGGTTCGTGTAGCGTGTAACCCCGTATTTGAACTCGAGGGTCAGTGACGAGGCCAGTTCGTACTCGGCAAGGATATACGAGCGGCGTCCTTGATCGAAGAAAACTGGGACCGAAAAGCTATATAGCAGATCGTGCTCGTATGCGTAGATCCGTGCCGGGTAGCCTTCGGTGTCGAAAAACGCGACTCGGGCGTCGATTTGGAGGGAGGGAGTGGGGGTCAGGCGAAGTCCCTGTGAGAGAAAAATGCCGTTCGATGTTTGCTCCGGGGTAGAGTGAAGAGAGACCTCCAGGCGCGTTCGAAGCGTCAACGCGTCGCTGAACACATACTCGGTGTGCCAACGGCCCGAGTAGCGCCGCTCCCTTTGCACCCCCTCCAGCACGCGTCCGCCTGGACCGGACTGCTCGGCGCCCTCCTCCTCGGACTGTGCGCGTAGCTGGAGATAGGTGGACAGCCATGGCCGAGGCGTATACTCGAGGACAGCGCGCGTCTCCCAGCCGGTCGAGGGGCGAGGAACGTTAAAACGAAGCCACGGAAAGCGGTACTGGTCAAAGTAGGCCCCGACGCGCCAGTCCTCCGCGACCCGGATCTGGACTCCCATATACACGCCGACTTCGTTCTGGGCCCCGCTGCTCTCCCCGAAAGCGTTGCCGTAAAAGGGGGAGAGCCGGGCCGGATAGTATCGTCCCAGCAGGACAGCCCGAACGGTCTCACCCTCGTCCAGGGCCGCCCCTGCGACTCCCCCAAGTACGCCCTCTGCGCTTCGGGCCACCTCTCCGAAGAGAACGTAATCGCCCCAGTACGCGGTCGAGTACATGCTCACCATCGACGTCTGCCAACCGGACACCCGGAACCGCCGGTACGCCTCGTCTCCAGGGCGAAGGGGGCGGTCGAACTGTCCCCAGTATCCGTTGAGCCCCACGTGCAACGAGGGGGTTCGGTACTCGACTGCCCCACCGATTGTCGTTTCCCCAAAGGTGTCCTTCCGGGCGAGCTCGCTGGGGGTGCGGTGGCGTCCTCCACCAGACAAAGTCCGCGCCGGAACGGGCCCGCTGGTAGGCGCGCGCACGTCTGAGGAGTCTAGAGACGCGTCTCGGAGCCGACGAGAGGCGAACCCTGTCAGAACAACGTTTTCGGGAAGCGCCAGGGTGACGCCGACTCCGCGGAAAAAGCCGCGTTCCGACGCCGATTTGTAGGGGGAAATGCCGCGTCCGCTTCGAAGGACCGGAGAGACTGGATCCCGACCCTTCCCGAACCGAATTCCCTGCCACATCGCGACCCCCTGTCCAAACTGGGCCGAAAAATCTCCGAGCACGAGGGTTTTTACAATCCCGAAATCCTGAAGCGCGAGGCTCCCCGTGACGTGGTCAAATCCATACGTGTTGGTCGACGGGGCCCACCGGACCGGCTCCCCCGGATCCTTGTCGAGCGTCAGGGCCAATTGCAGGCGGCGCTTGTAATTGAGGCGTAAGCGAGAGGTGAGGCGACCTGGCGGTCCGAGAAAGCGACCTTCCCTGTAGCCCCGCCCCAAGTCTAGGCGACGAGTGAACCGCTGGATCACGTCGAGCTCAAGGTTGGACGTGATCGTTTGTAGTGACGGAAAAACGCGATTGGCCGCGGTGGAGGAAGAGGAGGCAACCGTCAAAAAAGGGCGTATCGATCGCAACGTGGCAGACGTGATTCCGTCGAGGGCTTGGAGCTCCGTCATCTCCTCAAATGGTCCGTGCTTCGTGCGATAGCGGACAATTCGGTGCGCCTGTCCGGATGAAAGTCCAGGGAGGAAGGACAGCTCCGTAGCGGAGGCCTGATTGAGCTTCAGCGGATGGTTCGCCAACGCCGTGAACTGTTCAGAGAGCTGGCGAGCAGACTGATCGGTCGAGGCAAACGAGTCCAGCAGTGGCTCGAGCCGCCCGAGGACCTGCGTCGTGTCTTGACGTGTGGAATCCGCCCGGGGTTGGGTCTGCCCGGTCGGAGGGCCCACCGCGATGAGAAGAAGCAGCACCGCTCCAGTCCAACTGGCGTTTGTAAGAGTCATGGCGATCCCTGGTTACCATTGCACCTCGAGCGACGCGGAAGGGGACCATCCGAGTTCCTGATGCTGCTCGGCAGCAATGTGGACGCGAACCGGATCCAGTCGAATCCCAGCCCCACCTGTGAAGCGCACCGGGGCGGTCGTCACGCCCGCCCGAAGTGCGAGCACAGGTACGGGACGAACCTCCAGACCGCCCCGTACGGCCGCAGGAAAGGCGATGTCCTTGAACACGTCCGCAACCACGAGTAGTCGAGAACTCGCCCGGTATCGGAGCCCGACCGCCAGCGTTTGAGGCAACTCCTCCCCGTCGGTAAGGGCCGGTCCGTTGACGTTTGTGGCCTGGACCCCAAACTGAAGGGAGGGAAGGAGCGACACGAGAAGTCCGAGGTGAAGGCCAAACGCCCCTGCACTCCCGTATCCTTCGATGTGAGTGTGGTAGTACCGACCGACTGCGCCCGCGTACAGGAACCGCGAGGTTCCGATGTTGAGACGACGGGCGAATCCCAAGCTGTAGTGGAGTTCACGGTACGCATCGTTCCCGAACGTGCTTGCGCCCCCTGAAAAGACCCCCCACTCCTGGGGCCACGACACGTGCAAGGACCCATACCGTAGCGCCGCAATGCCGAAGCTCTGCCGGGCGTAAAAGGACACCAGGCGTCGACGATGTTGTGCCCCTGCGGCCGGATTCGCGTTCGCGCCGCTGCTCACGAGAGCGGTCGATGCGTACCCGAGCCCGGAGGCTCGCCCGTGTCCATAGAGATCGTAGGACGACTGGCCCGAGGAGGGGGCGACCACGATCGGACCCATCACCACCCCGATGAGGAAAACCTCCAAGAAGCGATGCATTGGGAAAAATAGAAACGCATCCAAAGAGGTGGATTTTCACAATAGGTCATCGTGAAGAAAATGTCAACATCTGCGAGCATGCCGGGCGTCGCCGCTGTGCCGGGTGGCACAAACATGTCCGGTGATGCGACGTGGCCGGGCGTCGCCGCAGAAACCTCGCGGGTTCTCTGGGATAGCAGGACATCCTTTTCACTGGTGTCAAAGCGTCCTCTGGTAGCGATCGTGGGCCGGAAGCTCAAGACCTCGTGTTTTGTCGCCTTGCTGGCAATGGGGATCATTGCGGGTCCAGCGGTGGGCCAGGAGCTTGACTGTCGCGTCCAGGTTGATCGTTCACAGCTGAGTGGGTCCGAATTCTCGTTTCTGGATGACCTGGAGCAGCAGGTGCAGGAATACCTCAATCGGCGACGCTGGACAGATGATCAGTACCGACCGCACGAGCGGATCTCCTGTTCGATGCAGATTGTCATCTCGGAGTCCGTCAGTCTATCCGAATTCAAGGCGCAACTCATCGTGACGTCCCGTCGGCCCATTTACGGAACCGCGCAGTCTACTGTGGTGCTTCGCGTCAACGACACGTCCTGGCGATTTGAGTACAGCCGAGGAAAGACCTTCCGATTCGATCTGGACCAGTACGATTCGCTCACGTCCGTACTAGACTTCTACGCCTACCTTATTCTTGGGTACGATTACGACACCTTCAGTCCCCTCGGGGGAACTCCGTACTTCGAAAAGGCACGCACTGTATCCTCCCAGGCCGAAGACACGGGCGACCCGGGATGGTCGTCAGTCGGAGTACAGCAGAACCGGGCGAAGCTGATTTCAAATCTCCTCGATCAGCGGCACAAGGCCCTGCGTCGGGTCTACTACAAGTATCACCGGAAGGTGCTAGACCGGTTTGTCAAGGAAACAAGTGCCGCCCGCAAGACGGCTCTCGACGTGCTGAAGAGCTTGCGTTCGCTGAATCAGAAGCTCTCCGGATCCTACGCACTCGATCTCTTTTTCTCTACGAAGTATGAGGAACTCACGGCGCTCTTCGCGAAGAGTGATTTGAGTAGCCGAGCCCACAGTCTGCTCGTTCAGATTGATCCTTCCCACTCTTCCGAGTACGGAAAGCTCGTGGAGTAGGACTGAGACTTGCCGTGTCTCACTGGGTCTCTGTCGCTCTACACGTCCGCCTTCCTCCAATTGAGGAGCCTACCATGACCTCCCTCGTGGGCGAAGAGGCCCCGTCTGCAGGGTTGCTCGGAAAGAACGATTACGTGATTACTCCGGTCTGCAGCGGGCAGGGCTCCTGCTCCGCAATCGAATGTAGCTCGTGTTAAGAAGTGGAAGATCACGTAACGTCAAAGAGGCTCGGGCGTCTACTCTTCGCATTTCTTGATGGGATACACTTCTCCCAAAACCCGGCCCTTTGGTGGGGGTCCGGGTTTTCTCTTTGGGAGGGGAACTGTCCCTCCTGGACCTGCGAACAGGATCACCGGGGTCGTACGGTCGTTGAAAAATTGATACGCCCTCTAATGCTTGCCAGAGGGTCTCGCGTCAATCCCGTCAGGAATGCTTTTCTTCCCCATGCCGTACCCCAAGCAAATGGTCGAGCCGATGCGCGAAGAACTCACGCAGCTCGGCGTTGAGGAACTGACGACGACCGACGAGGTCGATGCGGCCTTCGAGAAGGCCCAGGACGAGACCATGCTCCTCGTCATCAATTCTGTCTGCGGGTGTGCTGCGGGCAACGCACGGCCCGCCGTAGCGAAGGCGAAAGGGACCGAGCCCCAGCCCGATCGGTACACCACTGTGTTCGCGGGGCAGGACCTGGAGGCCACAGAGCGTGCCCGCGAGTATCTTCCCGGCATCCCCCCGTCCTCGCCGTTTTTTGCCCTCTTCCGCGACGGTCAACCCGTCTACGTGGTAGAGCGCAAGCATATTGAAGGCCGGAACGCGGACGTCATCGCTCAGGATCTCGTTGAGGCCTTCGAGGCGTACTGCACAGATGAACAGCCGCCGGCCGATGCTCCATCACGACCGGATCCTGCGAGCTCTGATGGAGGCGATGGGTTGCCCTCCTCATTTCAGTCTATCACCTGAATCCCCGCTCCACCTACGTGGGACAGGCTAAAGCAGGGCCCTCGTTTTACGATTGATTGGTACCTCCGTAGCGCTCATGTCCGATGGCGACGTGCCCACCGATCATGATCATCCGCCCCACGAGGCGGTGACCGAGCGGGAGAATGGGAGGGAGGTTGCATCCGGAGAGTTTACGCTTGAGGAAGCGGCTGAGGCCATCATCTTTGCGGCTGATGAGTCGGTGCCCGCCGACCGCATCGCGGAGATCGTCGCCGAGGTCACTGGACGAACTCAGCCGTCCGAGGATGAGGTTTCGGCGGCCGTGGGGCGTTTGAACGAGGCCTACGAGGATCAGGGACGGGCGCTCGTGATCAAACGATGGGCGGGGGGCTATCGCATGGCGACCCGGTCGTCGCTCGCTCCCTTCGTGAAAACCCTGTTCGTCGACGAGCAGGAGGTAAGTCTCTCCCGCTCGCTCATGGAAACGCTTTCGATCATCGCGTACCGCCAGCCGGTGACGCGCCCGGAGGTCGACTTCGTGCGGGGCGTCAACTCAGACTACGCGATCCGAAAACTCCTCGAAATGGATCTGGTGAGCGTTGAGGGCCGCGCCGACTCCGTCGGCCGGCCTCTGCTGTATAGCACGACCAATCGTTTTCTCGAGCAGTTTGGACTCGACTCGTTGGACGACCTACCGACCCTCCGTGAGGTGGAAGATCTGCTTGACGATCCGGCGTTCGACGACGAGCGGGTCAGGCTCCTCCAACTGGACCGGGAGGAGGAAGTCTCGATCGACATGCTCGACCAAGACCCCCGTCCTGAAGGTGCCCAACCGGATGGATCCGAAGAAGACTGATCGCCGTCCACGACAGGTCCGGGGCTCGGGTCGACGTACGCCCTCGAAATTTTCACTCCTGCATCCCAACGATGGTCTCTACTGGTGAACATACCGGACGGGAAGGCATGCGGATCAATAAGTACATCTCGCATTCCGGTGTCTGCTCTCGTCGGGACGCCGATCGTCTCGTGGAACAGGGGCGCGTCAAAATCGATGGGCGTACAGTTACCCAGCATGGCACCCGTGTAACGGAGGGCCAGACCGTAACGGTAGACGGGGAGGAAGTATACCCGCTCGAGTTCGAGTACGTGCTTTTGAACAAGCCGAAAGACACGATCAGCACTACAGACGATCCGAGGGGCCGGCAGACCGTTCTCGATGTCGTTGGGGTGCCGGACGACAATCCCTCTGGGCTGTTTCCGGTCGGGCGGCTGGATCGGAATACTACCGGGGTCCTCCTGTTGACCAACGATGGAGACCTTGCGCATCGGCTCACCCATCCCCGGTACGAGATTCCGAAAATCTACTACGTCCGGGCTCAGAAGCGGGTGAAACCCCACGAACTTGACCACCTTCAGCGGGGGGTTGAGCTGTCCGACGGCGAGGCCGCCGCCGACCGGGTTGCCTATCTCGACCCCCAAGGAAAGACCGACATCGCCCTTGAGGTCCATGAGGGACGCAATCGGCAGATTCGCCGGATGATGGAGACGCTCGGCCACGATGTTGTTCAACTTGAGCGCGCAAAGTATGCCACCCTCACGACTGGTGCTCTCCAGCGGGGCGAGTGGCGCCGCCTAGAATCAGGAGAGGTCCGCACCCTCTACGACCGCGTTGATTTGACCTAACCCTTTTCTACCCATGGAACAGACCGTGACGAATGGTGCCCTCGACGCTGCAGTCGACGATAAGATTAGGGCGGAGGGCCTGACCTACGACGACGTGCTTCTGGTTCCGGGGCACTCTAGTGTCATGCCCCGTGAGACCGACACTTCTTCCTGGCTCACCGAACGCATCAAACTGAACGTTCCCATCCTGTCGGCCGCCATGGACACGGTCACGGAGGCCGATATGGCCATCGCACTGGCCCGGCAGGGAGGAGCCGGTGTGCTGCACAAAAACCTGTCGATCGAACAGCAGGCCGAGCAGGTGCGGCGGGTGAAGCGCTCGGAGAACGGCATGATTCTCGACCCAATCACCATCTCTCCGCACGACACGGTGCGGGATGCCCGCAACATGATGAGCCACTACTCGATTGGGGGCATCCCGGTTGTGAACGAGTCGGATAAGCTCGTGGGCATCGTGACAAACCGGGACGTGCGGTTCGAACTTCAGGGCGACACCCCAATCAAGGAGATGATGACCGCGGAGGACCTCGTGACCGTGCCCGTGGGCACGACCCTGGACGAGGCCGTCGAGATCCTCCAGAAGCACAAGATTGAAAAGCTGCCGGTCGTCGACGATGAGGGATACCTGAAGGGCCTCATCACATTCAAAGATATTCGCAAACGGCGCAAGCATCCGGACGCCTGTAAGGACGACCACGGCCGCCTTCGCGTTGGGGCGGCGGTGGGCGTGACGCCGAAGGTGATGGACCGGGTAGCGGCTCTCGTTGAGGTAGGAGTCGACTTCGTTGTCGTGGATACCGCCCACGGCCACGCTGAAGGTGTGCTGGAGACCGTCCGGGCCATCTCTTCGCGGTTCGCCGGAGAGGTGGACATCGTCGCCGGCAACGTGGGCACCGCCGACGGAACGCGCGCACTCATCGAGGCTGGGGTCGACTGTGTCAAGGTCGGCATCGGACCCGGCTCCATCTGCACGACGCGGGTCGTTGCGGGGGTCGGCGTTCCCCAACTCACGGCTATCATGGAGTGCGCTCAGGAGGCCCGTCCGGACGGTATTCCCGTTATTGCAGATGGAGGCATCAAACAAACCGGCGACATCCCCAAGGCTCTCGCCGCCGGGGCGAGTGCTGTCATGATCGGCAGTTTGTTTGCGAGCGTCGAGGAAAGTCCTGGCGAAACGATTATCTATGAAGGGCGCAAGTATAAGAGCTACCGGGGGATGGGATCGGTGGAAGCCATGGACGACGGGAGCAAGGACCGGTATTTTCAGGACGCGGAAGACGACTTGCGAAAGCTCGTGCCGGAAGGCGTAGAGGGACGCGTTCCGTACAGTGGCACCCTCAGCGAAGTCGTCCACCAGATGAAAGGAGGACTACAGGCCGCGATGGGGTACTGCGGATGCGAAACGACTCAGGAGCTGTACGAGTCGTCGCAATTTGTCCGAACCACCGCGGCGGGACGTCGGGAGAGCCATCCACACGATGTGGAGATCACCAAGGAATCTCCAAATTACTACTCCGGTCCCGCGAAGGGAGGAGAGTAAACGGCACGACTTGCCCCCAACTCATCGCCGCCGATGGCCAACCGTCTCTCGAAGGCTCGGAAACGACTTGAGGATCTCGACGCCGATGCATTGTATCTTACGTCTCTTCCCGACATCCGCTGGACCTGTGGCTTTACGGGGTCGAATGGCATTCTCATCGTGGGACCGGACGCGTCTCACTTCGTGACAGATGGACGGTACACCGAACAGGCACGTTCTGAGGTCGAAGGGGCCACGGTTCACATTGCGCAGGACGGTTTGTCTAAGCATATCGCCGAAGAGGAACTGTTGGATCGGTTTTCGGAGGTCGCCTTTCAGGCTGAATCTGTGAGTGTCGCAACACGGGAGAAACTTGCCGACACCCACGATTCGGTGCAGTGGACCCCGGTCTTCGAGGTCTTGACGCCGCTTGTTGCCTCTAAGGAGGAATACGAGGTCCAGCGTATTCGTGCCGCCCAGTCGATTACCGAGTCCGTGTTTGATGACCTGCCTGCGCTCCTCGAACCGGGGATGACGGAACGGGAGGTGGGGGCCGAAATTGTGTATCGTCACCTCAAGCAAGGGGCCGACTCGATGTCGTTCGACCCCATCGTGGCTTCCGGCCCGAACGCGGCACGTCCCCATGCCCGTCCCACGGACCGGCCGCTTCGAGAGGGAGACCTAGTGGTCGTGGATATGGGTTGTTACCGGCAGGGATATGCCTCCGACATGACACGGACCCTAGCGGTCGGGACCCCGAGCTCCGCGGCCCAGGAGGGATACGAGGTTGTGCTACAGGCCCAGGAAGCCGCGTTGTCGGCAGCCCGAGCCGGCATGACTGGAAAAGAGCTGGATGGGCTTGCCCGAGATGTGCTTGAGGAGGCAGGCTTTGGGGAAGCGTTCTCCCACGGTCTTGGGCACGGCATTGGCCTGGAGGTTCATGAGTGGCCACGCGTCTCTCACTCGGTCGACCATGAACTCCCTGAAGGAACGTGCGTGACCATCGAACCCGGCATCTACGTACCGGAGGAAAATTTCGGGGTCCGAATCGAAGATATTGTCGTTCTCCGTCCGGATGGTTGCGATAACCTCACGCATGCTTCAAAGGAATTGCTTGTGATCTGAGACCAGTGAGAGCTTGCCCCATTCAATGTCTGTTATTGCATGTTAAACTGCTTGCATGCCTGCTGGTCCTTGCGGCCGTACCTGCAGCTGGGCAAAACACAACAGACTCCCTGGGTGAAGCCCCCCCGGTCGAGCTAATTGTCCGGCTCGCAGAGAATGCCCCTCCTTCCTTCGCACAGCGGGTACGCAATCCAGCCGCCAAGACGGGATCGGATTCTCTGCTCGCTGGGGTGCGTTCGTCTCGACCTACCTTTTCAATACCGGGGACAACGCAGAAGGAAGGGGGCACGGAGGCAGTTCCCATTCCGGCCCAGACCCTTGTTCTCCGTGATTCGACGGCGCTTGCAAACGTTCGACGCCGCCTGCGTCAGCGGTCCGAAGTCCGGTACGTGCAGTCGAACATTGCCTTCTCGCTGAACAGTTCTCCCGGACGGATTGCCGCGTCGGCACGCTCCGACTCCGTGCTCTCGTCCGAGAACGCGTTCTTGGACAGTCTGGACCACCTTTCCGTCATTCGGGCACCTGATGGATGGGACGTGACCACGGGCGATCGTTCAGTTAGCGTCGGGGTGGTGGACGCTGGCATCTATCTCCGCCACCCGGATCTTGCTAATCAATTCCAGGGCAATCCGGCGGAGGACCTCAACGACAACGACGTTCTGGATGCGAGTGACCGAAACGGAGTTGACGATGGCGGCAACGGGTACGTGGACGACGTTGTCGGCTACGACTTCGTGGATCGGCCTGGTGTGGCAAAGGAAGGAGAGTATAGGAATCGCGATCCCGATCCTTCTCCGGACTCGACAGGTGCGTTTTCGTTTCACGGAACGGCCGTGGCGGGCGTCATCTCGGCACGGGCGGCCGATCCGCAGGCTGGGATGGTCGGGGTGGCTCCTCGAACCCGCCTGGTCGCCCTACGAGCGTTTGGCGGAGATGGGTTTGGGCGGACCGACGACATCGCCGCTGCTATCGTGTACGGAGCGTCGCGCGGGGTGGACGTTCTAAACCTCTCGTTTGGCCGCTCACGGGCGGCCCCGCTGTTGGAGGAGGCAATTGAGTTTGCGGTGGATCAGGGAACGGTGGTCGTGGCTTCGGCCGGCAACGGTGGGGCCGTCGACGTTCCGCACTATCCGTCCGACTATCCCGAGGTGATCTCTGTGGTGTGGCTGGCGGAGGACGGCGACGACGTGCCCAATCCCAGCTTCAGCCAGCACGGAATTGGGGCCGATCTTGGAGCCCCCGGCTCGAACGTGTTCACGACTCTGTATCCTCGCAGGCGCGTCCTCAACGATCAGCCCATTCGCCAGAAAGATTTGTACGGATCCCTGTCGGGGTCTTCGTTCTCCGCTCCTCAGGTAGCGGGTGCCGCGGCTCTGCTCCGATCGGTCGATTCGACCCTGTCGCCCACCTCCATCCAGAGCATACTCGCAGGCACGGCCGCCGACATCGACGGGGTTTCGTGGGATCACACGACAGGTGCAGGCCGGCTGGATGTCGCTCGGGGGCTGCTCCGGTCCTATCCGGCCCGGACAACCTTGCTTTCCCCGGAGCACAACCAGGGAGTCCGAGGCAACGAGCCGGTCTCTGTGGTCGGCACCGCTCTCGATCCGAGCTTCCAGGACTACGCGCTGTACTACGCCCAGGGAACGCGAAATCTCGACGCCCGCCCGGACCCCTGGGTGCCAATCGCGGGGCCTATCGGGACCCGTGCGTACCGCGACACGCTAGCCAGATGGAACGTTTCGACGCTCCCGGAGGGCGCGTACACACTTCGCCTCGTCACTACGCTGGATGACGGTCGGACCGTGGAGGACCGCCGTCGTGTCGTCATTGATCGCACCCGGCCGGAGGCACGGGTCAAATTCCTCGGGGCAGGTCGCGTGGATGGCCGTTGGGGCGTCCTGGCGGACGTGGCTTCCGACGACACGGTGCAGTCCCGGATGCGAATTCGACTCCGGGGAGGTACCCATGTTGTTGAAGGCGAGTTCGAAACGAGCCGCCAAGGATTATTCTGGACCGACGAGAGCGGACTTGGGGGAACGGCGTCGGTCCGGATTACCCTGACAAACCGGAGCGGCCTCCACACTCAGGTCGAGCGGACGGTATCCGTTCCGCCCGACCAATCGAATTCCGCGCTGCTCCGGCGCGCCGAGACGGACGTGCCGAACGGGGTGCTCCTGCCGCACTCCACGGACTTCGATGGTGACCAGCTCTCCGAAATTGTCCTCACTCAGACCCGGAACGGGGGCCTTTCGGACACCCTCCGCGTTTTTGAGTGGTCGCCCTCGGGCTTCGTGTCGTCCGACACGTTGCTCGCCCGTCTTTTTCCGAAGGATGTGGGCGATACGAATCTGGACGGCCGCAAAGAGCTGCTTCTCCAGGTCGGAGGGGCTACTGTGCTTCTTGAACAGCGAACAGCGGACGGCGGGCTTCCTAACCAGATCGCCTATGCGGACACGACTGGCGTGTCGGGAGCTCGAGAAGGCCCCTCCATCCATGGTGCCCTGCTCACTGATCTGGACCGCGACCGCCAGGGGGAGATTGTCGGCAACTGGAAAAAAGACGACACCTCACGGACTAAGTGGCGAGTGTTGGAACGACGGGACTCCGGGTTTGAACGGGTTGATCAGCTCGAGTACCCAACGGACCGGACTCGCTCCGGCCAGCCGCAGCGCGGGTCTCCAAATGCTGCATCTGGCGACTTTGATGGGGACGGCCAGCGGGATCTTCTGGTGGGGGATCGGGACGGGAACTGGGTCATCTATGAGTCGACCGGGAACGACGAGTTCGAGGTGGCCTGGACCTACGAAACACGCCGGTTCGGGACGGACACGCGCTTTGCCGTAGGAAATATCTTAGGGGATCGCCGTCCAGAATTCGTGACATTCAGTACGTTCGACCCGCGGTCCCAAGAGGGAGGGGAGTTTGAGCCTGCGATCAGCTTCTACCACGTCTGGCGTGCCGTCGGGGACGACACCTACGAGCGGGTTTACCGGCTTCCGGTCGCGGGTCCCCGTCCGTCTGCTGGAGGGCTCACGGCTGCCGACTTCACGGGGGATGGCCTTGAAGAGGTAGCCATCGTGCATCCTCCATCGCTCATCGTTTTGGGAAGGTCGGAGCAAGGGGAAATGAACGTGCTTCACCACCGCCGAATGCGACCGTCGGTCCGGGGGCCGTCCATCGTCGCCGAAGACTTCACGGGGAGCGGTACGCCCTCGCTCGTGACGTCCTCTTCCGGGGACTCTCTACAGCGGTACGTCGTGAACCGTCCAGGCCTTCGTCGGCCGCCGCCCCGGTGGGTTCGAGCCCGTCCTGCAGGGGCGTCATCCAGTCGCCTCTCCTGGCGGGCCCCAGAGGCCGACTCAGTAACCGTCTACTCGGGGACGCCTGGGGCAACACTGGGCCGTGAGGCGGTCACCTCCGATTCTTCGATTGTCGTCGAGGGGTCTGCACGCAAGCGGTTTGCACTGCGGGCATGGCGGGATGGTCAGCTGTCCACATTCTCTTCTGACCGGCAGGTTCGCCCCCATGCTCCCGCAACGGTCACGCAGATCAGCTACCCGGAGCCAGCTACCGTTCGGCTTCGCTTCACCGAACCACTTGCCCGATCAGTGCGTCCCGACCAGTTCCAACTGCGGTCGCATGGGGCGCCTCGTTCGGTCCTGCGGGCCAACGGGGGCACGGGTCTCCTCTTGCGGTTCCCAGATACCCTCGCCGGGACGAGCAGTACGCTCACATGGACCGGTGTGACCGACACTTCAGGGCTTGCGGTTGGCCACACGCAGGCTTCTGTTTCGCTTCCAGCCCCTTCTACATCGTCATTGTTTGTCAAGGACTCAAAGATCACGGGCGAGCAGCGTGTCCGCCTCACGTTCAGCGCTCCCCTCGATGGAGATGCGGCCCGGGACCCCACGCACTACAACGTTCGTCCCCGGGGCTTCGTCGAAGACGTACAGGCGAACGGCTCCACACCCACCACGGTGACGGTTCTTCTCGACGATGTGGTGGCAGGAGCAACGGGCGAGGAAGCAGTCCTTGCCGTTACGTCGATGCGTAGCGCTCAAGGTGCCTCCCTGGCGGATGAGGGGGCGACTGTGCGGCTGACACAACCGGCCGACGATCTCAGCAACGTCTTTGTGTATCCGAACCCGGTTAAGCTTGCTAAGCATGACCACCGCCTGACGATTGCTGGTCTTCCAAGAACCGCAACGGTGCGCATTTACCATCCGTCGGGGCGTCTGGTGGACGTGCTCTCGGTCAAGAATGGTCGCACTGGGGGCACGACGTGGGACCTCACGAACCAGCAGGGCGAGCGTGTCCCCTCGGGGATCTACCTGGTGCGGGTCGAGGCGCCCGGTGCCTCCTCTGTCCTGAAGAAAGCCGCTGTGATCCGGTAGTCGGATGCCGTAACAGGCCGCCCCTGTCACAGCACTATCTTTCCGCGAGCACTGTGGAAGCCTCTCGTTTTTGCTGTGCGTCTTCCCTTCTTTCGGAGGCTGGACCGGTCCGCTCAGCTTCTTCTGCTTAGCACAGGCCTGCTTCTACTCCTGTGTCCCGTCTGGGCCATGCATCCTCCGCTATGGCCCCTTCTCGTAGCCTCCTCTTTTTTGAGTTGCGGTGGACTCATTTTACTCTGGCGGCGCGATCCGGTCTCCAGACGCGAGGTGCTGTGGGGAGGACTCATTCTCCGCCTCGCATTCTTTCCGCTCCTCCCAGAACTGACCGACGACCCGTTCCGCTACATTTGGGACGGTTGGCTCCAGATAGAGGGAGTGAATCCGTACAAATTTGTGCCCTCCGATCCGAGCCTTGAGGGCTTCCAGGACGCGGAGATCTTCGGCAAGCTCAATTCGAAAGAGTACTACAGCATTTATCCGCCCCTTTCTCAGATCCTCTTCGGAGCTGGAGCCCTTTTCTACGATGGTGGCTGGACGACTTCCTATTACGTGTTGAAGGGCCTCTTTGCGGCGGCGGAGTTTGGGGGCGTCTGGGTGTTGTCCCGCCTCACATCGGCCCGCAACCTGATGCTATACGCGTGGAATCCACTCGTACTCATCGAAACGGCGGGGCAGGGCCACACCGAGGCCCTTCTCATGCCTCTCCTCTTCACCGCGCTGTGGGGGGTGAAAAAGAAACGGGGAGGGATCGCCTCAGCGGCCATTGCTGGGGCTGGTCTGGTAAAAATCTATCCGTTTGCGCTCGGGCCGTATTTGCTCCGCCGGTTTGGATGGCGGGCGGTGTGGCCTGGTGCGCTCGTCGTCGCGGGCCTATGCATTCCTTACGCCGCTCCGTACACGCTTCCCCACATCAAGGCCTCCGTCGACCTATTTGCGGAGCTGTTTGAGTTCAATGCAGGCCCGTACTACTTCCTGAAGCACGTTCTCTGGGTGTGGACCGGGGCAGACTGGAGCAAAACCATTGGTCCAGCCTTTCGGGGTCTTTTCCTCTTGTCGCTTCCTGTTCTGTACGGCCTCGATGCGTGGAAGGATTGGTCCTTTCGCCGGGCGTGCCTCTTGCTCCTGGGGACATTCCTGGTTCTAAGTACGACGGTGCATCCGTGGTATCTTCTCCCTGTCGTCGGACTCGGAGTCATGGGGCCACGCCCGTCCTGGCACTGGATTTGGCTGGGCGTGTGCTCGATCGGGACGTATCTGTTTTACATCGACGGCTCGTACTGGATCTGGATCTGGCTAGGGTGGGGCGGGGCAGGCCTCCTCGTGCTGGGACTGAACGGGCTCGCGCAGTTCCCATCTCACATCCAAGAAGCGGTGGGTCGGTTGACCGGAGAAACAGGTTCTCAGGCCGATATCTGAGAAGGCTCGAAGCGCCGGAGCACGTCTTCCGGGGTTGTTTCGGAAGCATCCACCCAGTTGTACTCGTCGTACCGACGAAACCACGTGAGCTGTCGCTTGGCGTACCGGCGGGTATTTCGCTTGACGTGCCGAACCATTTCGTCGTATCCGATCTCCCCTCGCAGGTGTTGAATGGGCTCCCGGTACCCAATGGTACTCAGAGGGGGTTCGTCCAGCTGCACCCCTTCAAGATCCATCACTGCTCGGACCTCCTCAAGCAGGCCCTCCTCGAGCATCCGATCGACCCGGCGGTTGATGCGGTCGTACAACCGTTCACGGTCTCGATTTAAGACGACCGTGACGTATTCGAAGGGTGGGTCTGGCTGGTTCTCGTAGTAGTGCGAAAGAGGCGTTCCTGTGCCATGATAGACTTCAAGGGCCCGGATGACACGATGGGTCTTAGTCGGATCCGTTTGATTTGCCTGTTGGGGGTCCACCTCCCTTAGCTCTTCGAAGAGGGCCTCCTTGCCTTCTCGCTCGAGACGCGTTTCGAGACGCTCGCGCACCTCGTCGTCCACATCCGGAATGTCGGCGAGACCGTACTGCAGGGCGTGAAGGTAGAGGGTGGCCCCCCCAACGATGAGCGGGCGCTTTCCCCGGTCAAGAATATCGCGAATGCGCTCGTTTGCCTCCTCGGCGTAGGTGCCAGCCGAGAAGGGCTCGTGCAGGGTACGCTCCTGGATAAAGTGATGAGGCACCCGGTCGAGGGCCTCTTGGCCCGGGGCAGCCGTTCCAATCGTAAGTTCCTCATACACCTGCCGACTATCGGCCGAGACAATCTCAGCGTCCAGTTCTTCGGCAATCTTGAGGCTGAAGTCTGTCTTCCCGACAGCTGTGGGTCCCGTAATGGTAAGAAAAGGTCCAGCCACAGAGGAATCCTCGTTTGTCATGACGGAGAGCGACTTTGGTACATCTCCCCAAATCAGCCCAATACAGAACCCCCGGGATCGTTTCTGAACTTTCCCCCGATCTGGGTCCAGGCAAATAAAAATCCCCGTCGCCGGTTGCCCGACGACGGGGAAGAACCCAAACTCGGCGTGGAGAGAGGCACCGCTAGGTAGTTGCCGCGGGCTCGACCATCGTGTCCACGTTGTACCCTTCCTCGACGGACTTCTGCTTGGCAATGGCGTAGATGAGCACGCCATAACCCGCCTTGGCGGCAACGTCAGCAATCGTGTATCCGACCTGAAGCGTCACCAGCGTGCCTGGTGCCTCCGACGGATATCCGCTCACGAACATCGGAACCATGTACACAATTGGGTACCAGCCCCAAGTCAGGAGCAGAAGAAGGCGCGCATTACCGAGCAGCGTCGCAACCTCGCCTGACTGCCGATCAAGGACATCGCCTAGGCCCGCGAACAGCTTGTAGAGGACGTAAATGAAGGGGAGGGTACTAAGGAAGCCCCAGAGGCCTCGCTGGCCGATGAGGGCGGTGCTTTCGCTCATTTCGCCTGGGTACCCCAGCGCAATCATGAGCGCCGCTGCAAAGCCAAGTTTTGCGGCGAGCGGCCCACTCTCTCCTTCTGGTAGATCCATCACGAGCACCAGCTCAACCGTAAGCAGAGGGACGGTGAGGAGCCAGTCGACGTACCGGTAGGCGTCGTTTAGAGGTTTACCGGTTGGTTCGTAGCTAAACCCTGCTTGGCTAAGCTGGTAAGCACCTTCAAAGCTGTTGAAGATTCGGAAGTAGTGGTATCCAGCGATGAATACCACAAGTGCCGACACCATCATTGAAATCCGATACTTCGGCGCCAGATTCCTCTGCGCGAGGACAAAGAAGACGAACGCCGCCGCCATGGTCGCGATGGTGAACGAGAGCATGTTATACACCAGAGAGTACTGTCCTGGTGTAAGAGTAGGGAGATCCTGTAGCATGGGTGTTGTCTGGTTGTTGGGTGATTACACGGAGGAAACCGTTCCCACTACGGAAGCGCTTCAATAGCAATTCCGTAGTTCGGCCTGCGAATCTACACGAACATAACCCACAAGCAGCATGCTTGTCAACGAGAGATACCATAGAATCTCCCCGAGAATTGTGATGCAGGGGTTATATGTCATAGAACCTCGCCCGGAGAATGACTGCTAGATGACAGCCGAAACTGAGCTCCTGGTCGAACGTCAAAGGCGTGCTTCTTCTACGGCCACCGCCTCGTGGGAGCCATAGAGGAGAAGGAGAAGGCCCTGCGTTACAAGGAGATTGGTCAGCAGAAAAAAGGTTGCTTCTTCCACTGGGAGGCCAAACGCCTTGATTCCGATCGTGTGTTTGGGGGAAATCGTCCAAATGTTCTTGTGAATGGCCGTGGCGTCGGCAACCCACAGGTAGAGGGTTGGAATGCCGGTTGCTCTCAAGAGGCAGGACCGATACGACCACAGGGTCTCTCCGTCGTAGAGCCACATTCCGGCAAGAAGGGGAGGGGCCCATATCAGGATGAGGGCCATGTACAGGGTTTGAGGACGGCCATCCTGAAGAAAGAAAAGCCCCATTCCGGTCAGCACCGCGAATGCACCTGCCCCGGTCCAGGGCGCGTACCGAGATGCCTTTCGGGGAGGCGATGCCCATCTGCCAAGGTACTGGTAGAGGAATAGGCCGGTCAGTAGCGGCTGGAGCACGAAGAAGAGGTACTCCTCAACGGGCACGTATCCAATCGTGGCAAGGACCCGGTCGGCCCCGTACCACCAAATGTCCTTGGCAACGAGATAATTGTCCCACGGAGTGGTATACGTGAGGGCAATAAGGCAGATGAGGGGAACTCCAAGAATCGCCCGTGTCCCCTGAGCACTCCTTGTGGGGAGTTGAGGAGCAAGGAGCATCAGGAGAATGGGCGGAAGCAAGAACGTGAAGTGAAAGGTGAGGTAGGTCATTCAGGCAAGTTTCGCAAGAGAATTCTGCACGAAGCCGTCATCCTAAGTGGCGAAGCAGGGCCCGAGCGGCGTTGCGCCCCGAAGCGCCCATGATTCCGCCTCCGGGATGCGTGCTCGCTCCGGTCATGAACATGTCGTCGACAGGGCCCTCGTACGACGAAAGCCCCAGGGCAGGACGGGCGGCAAACATCTGATCTAGGCTCATTTCAAGGTGCATTACGTTTCCTCGGTAGAGCCCCAGGTGTTCTTCCAGCCACTTGGGGTGTTGGAAGAGCTGGCCGACGATCGAGTCCCGAATCCCCGGCGCGTAGGTCTCAAACTGATTGATGAACCGGTCCGCAACTGCGTCTGCAATGTCCGGCCACGTCGCGGACCCGTCCAACTCGTACGGAAAGTATTGGCCCCACAGCCAGAGCACCTCGCCGCCGGGCGGTGCCAGCGAGTCGTCGGCCGCTGAGAACGTCATACCTATAAGGGGTGGATCCGTTGCGGGCCGGCCCGACAGATGGTCCCCGTAGGCGCTGCGAAGCTGCGTCATGTCTCGGCACAGCAACTGTAGTCCCGTTCTGGCCGCGTCCCCATCTCCCGCTTTGTAGCTGACCGGCGAATCGAGGGCAAGCCGGAGCATCGCCCCGAAGCCGTTGCCGATTCGCAGCCCGTCCGCAGAGTCCGGGCGGTGTTGCTGGGGAAGCAGGTGGTCGAACGTCTCTCTCGCGTGTGTGGCAGAGCAGACTGCTCGCGCCGTGTAGCTTTTCCCGTTCAGTCGTACGCCGCGCGCTGTGTCCCGGTCGACGAGAATCTCGTCCACGCGGGCTTCGGTGTGGATGTCGCCACCGTGCGACTCGATGTGATTCCGGAGGGCCTGCGTGAGCATCCCCGAGCCTCCCTTTGGTCGGGCCACGCCTCCTTCGTGGTAGAGCGGATGCCACAGCGCGAAGGGACCGGTCAACGGCTCTGTGGGTGGGGGGCCAGATTGAGCCGCCATCCACGCGATGGCGGTTCGGAGTTTTTCTTCTTCAAAGTACGACCGTAGGACCTCCTGATAGGGACGGAGAATGTGCCGGAGCTCCTTCTGCCAGGGGAGAGGGGACGTTGAGCCCGTGATCATGCGCTTTCCGACCTCAATCGGGCTCGGGGGCGCAAGGAAAATGTCCCGCATTGTCCGGGCAAACCCGGTCCAGTCCTCGACAAATTGTCGATAGGCCTGCCCTTCACCGGGGAAGAGGGCCTCGATGTGGTCGACTGTGCGATCGAGATCCCGGTAGAAGTAGATCACGTCCCCGTCGGGAAACGGGGCTACGAACATCGGATCGAGCTCAATGTAGGTCAGGCCGTACTGCTCCAGTTCCAGTTCTTCGACGATTGGGGTCTGGCGAATCAGGATGTGTGCACTCCCGCCAAGGTCGACCTGGAACCCTGGAAAGAGCTCCTTCGTGGATACTGCTCCCCCGACGATGTCCCGCTGCTCGAACACCGCGACGCGGTACCCGGCTTGGGCGGCGTACGCACTTGTGATGAGGCCGTTGTGGCCAGCGCCGATGGTTATGAGGTCGTAGTCGGTAGCCATGAAACACGAGGATGGCACGGGACGGAATGAGCGGTCGCCTTCTCCAATGGAAATGATAGTTACGAGATGTCACTTTCGCAGCTGATCCTGGGGACTTTCCGAAACCGTTGTCTCCTCTGAACGTGGGAATTAAGGCGCAGTGAAAGACAATCCTTCTGGCGGCCAGCGCCCCTTCACGCACTGGTTCCCTAAGATTTATTCGCCGGCCATGAACTGGATTTACCAGATCCTCAGCTTCTTCGTTGCCTTCGGGCCAATCATTTTGGGAACACTCCTCTGGCATTTCATCTGGAGCGATGACTCCGGCTCCTCAGGCGGACCTCCCGGAGGACCAGAGTGGCATCCCGCCCCACCACCTCCCTCATTTTCGGGGGACCGACGTCCCCGGCAGGACAGTCCTGTGCAAAGCCCTGAACTGCCAGAACCCAAGCAGGCGTAGCTCGTCGTCCCCATGTCCCTTCTCGACATCTCCCGGTCAATCTCTCCCGCCACGGCCGTCTGGCCGGGCGACCAGAGCGTGGAATGGACGTGGACCTCTCGGCTTGACCAGGAAGATGCCTCCGTCAATCTGGGCGCCGTTCGAATGAGCACTCACACCGGGACCCATGTCGATGCTCCGCTTCATGTTTCGAGCAAGGGCCGAACAACGGACGAGTTGCCCCTGTCGGTCTTCGCAGGGCCTGTGGACGTTGTAGCCGTTCCGGATGAACCAGCCGTGAGCCCCGAGCATGTGGCAGGCGTGACCGCTGAGCGCGTCTTGTTCAAGACATCGGCGAGTGCGCTCCCGGACGACGAATGGCCCGATTCCATTACCCCTATTGAGGCCGAGACCATCCGTGCGCTCAGCAATCGGGACGTTCTTCTCGTGGGGACCGACGCCCCCTCCGTTGACCCGTTGGATAGCACTGCCCTTCCTGCCCATCAGGCGCTTCTCGACGCCGATATCGTCAATCTAGAAGGCCTACGCCTCGGTCACGTGCCTGCCGGTCGCTACTACCTAATGGCTTTTCCTTTGAAGCTTTCCGCGGCGGATGCTGCCCCGGTGCGAGCCGTGCTGGCGGATTCTGACCCGGAATAGTCCCGCTCTACCGTTCCTAGGTCGGATGTATCTGGGGTCTTCAAGCAGATTCCCTCATCGATCTGCCGGATCCGTCGTACATTTCCCCATGGCGATCATCCACGCACTAATCTGAACCCATCATGGACCTCTTTAACCGCGCTGAGCTCAAACGCCTCGCTGAGCTCCAGGATGACCTCTGCATTTCCCTGTACATGCCCACGCACCAGGTTCGCTCTGACTGGTCACAGAACACGACCCGATTTAAGAATTTGCTCAGTGACGTCCAGGCCCAACTCCAGGAACAGGACTACCGGGAGGCGGGCACCGAAGAGATTCTTAGTGAGGCCCGCGCGTTGCTAGACCGGCCCGGCTTCTGGCGAGACCTCAGCGATGGGTTGGCCGTCTTCGTCACAGGCGAGACCACCGAAATCTACCGTTTGCCTCTGTCCTTCGATGAGATTGCGATTACGGACGACCATTTCCACCTGAAGCCCCTCTTTCCGCTGATCGCGGCCAACAATCGCTTTTACCTGCTCTCGCTGAGTCAGAACGACGTGCATCTGTACCAGGGGACCCATCAGGCCGTCAGTGAGGTCGAAGCGGCCGAGATCCCCTCCAGTATCGTCAGCGCCATTCAGCAGTACGAAGAGCCGACGGGCGGTTTCCGTACAAACACTCAGGGGCAATCTCCCTCGCGGGACGCGGGAAACACGGACCGGGCACACCAAGGCCAAGGGGCAGAAGACGACCTGAGCGGGGAACCGCAGGATGAGATCAAGCGATTCTTCCGCAAAATCGACGAAAGTGTTTCGGATTATCTCGGTGGGGAGGATGTGCCCCTCGTGCTGGCTGGCGTATCCGAATACCTTCCACTGTACAGAGAAGCGAACAGCTACCCGCACCTTATTGAAGACGAGATTGTTGCGGGAAATCCAGAGCAGCCTGACGCGGAGGAATTGCACGCCAACGCCTGGGACATTGTGGAATCGGTATTCCTCGAGCAACAGGAGGAGGAGAAAGACCGGTTTGAACAACTCTACTACCAGAACGGGGATCTGGCGTCCGATGACTTCCACGAGATCATCCCGGCTTGCGCCTACAGCCGAGTCGAGACCCTCTTCGTACCTGTGGGCCAGCACCGATGGGGACGCTTCGATCCTGAGACGAACACGGTGGAGGTCCACGATTCCAAGCAGGCCGGGGATGGGGATCTCCTCAACTATGCAGCGGTGTCGGCCTACCGAAATGGAGCGACCGTCCATGCGCTCCGCCCTGAGCAGATGCCGGGTGGGCGGAGCATCGCAGCGACGTTCCGATACCGGGCGGACGTAGCGGCCGAAGAGAGCGGCTAGGTCCACCATCTTGAGAAATGAGAAACAGGCCTGGTCGCTTCAGGTCGGCTATTTTTGCTGGGAGCAACATGTATGTAAAGATGCTTTTGACTATTGATAACAAAATTTATCACGCAAATTCCTCGGGGCCTTGACGTTCCGCGAGCTTTGTTTTTTATAATAACTGTTATCAATAATTAGGCATTCACGTCATGCCGATACTGAAACGCTTTCTCGAGGGAATTGCGTCTCGGCACACTCGCAGAGCCTACCGCACAGATCTGCACAACTTCTTCGGCCTTCAGGACGATGCTGATCTCGGTGCGGCCCAGATCGCGAGTGTGTCGAGGACAGATGTGCAGACGCATGCGCGCTCGCTCCAAGCGGACGGCAAGTCGAGTTCAACGCTGCGGCGACGCTTGTCGGCCCTTCGCCGGTTCTTCGACTGGGCTGTGGACGAGGGACTCTCGGAAACCAATCCGGCTCGCGCAGCGCGGATTCACCGTTCTGATTCTTCGGACGAAAGTCGCCAGACCGATCAGGAGCGATCCGTGCTTTCCAAATCCGACGTTGAAGACCTGATTCATGCAGCCGATGGTGCAGGGGCGGCTGCACGTCGAAACCGCGGACTACTGCTTACAATCTTCTACGGGGCGCTACGCCGTTCGGAGGTGGCAGCAATGGACGTGGACGATGTTCGTCCGCTGGGGCGCCACTGGGTGATCGACGTACCGTTGGGGGACGGTTTGTCGGGCGGCGCATATGTGAAGGTTCCGGAGACCGTCGTAGAGGCGATTGATGCGGTCCAGTCCCGGTATGGCATCGACGAAGGCGCGCTCTGGCGGTCTCTCAGTAATCGAAATCGGGGTGCGCGGATGACGCCCGACGCAATTTACAAAGTCATGCGCCGGACCGGTGAACGAGCAGGCCTCAGCACGGTGACGGTCGAGATGCTGCGACAGACGGGGCTCCGACTCGCGGTGGAGGCCGGGGCGTCGCTGCAGCAGGTGCAGTTGCATGGACGCCTAAAGTCGGCGAACTCCGTCGAGCGACTCGTGGATACCGACGGCCAAGAGAATCATCTCAGTGAGAGCGCCGCAGACTTTCTCAATCTCGACGTATAATTTTTTCTTAGCCATGAGCGTAGATGAACGGTGGGTAGAGATTGAGGGATGGGACCGCTATGAGGTCCCGAATTACGGGCGTATTCGCGTCTCACCATGAATTATTTTGGTCCTGATCCGCCACCCGCTGAATGAAATCTAATAAGCGTTATGTTTCATAATTTGTGTTCAGAGCGGACTAGACGATTCAGGTTCCTTTTCACCGCGAACTGGAGAATTCCGCTGACGAGAAAACGTTTTTGACGCGGTGAGCCCGTCCGGAACGTTCGCTGCGCTTTCCGTTACGGGCTATAGATCGGCGCAAACGCACTCGTTCGATAACGACACTTGTCCCTCGACTGCTATGTCGCAGCCCGGCCCGGATTCGGAGCTCCCGGTCGCAAATACCTCCGGCGATGCCCAACCCTCGGGCGACGACGCTGGCGATAACATTTCCCGACGTGGCGCCGATCAACTTCCATACAATGCTCCCGATGACGAAGACGGATCGATTGATTCCGATCAGACGCTGGTCCGTCGGTGGCTCGCCGAAAAGAGTCCGAGTACGCAGGAGGACTATGCACGTGACCTCGAGCAATTCGTCGACTACGTCGATCTCCCGCTCCGGTACGTCACGCTTGGTCACTTGCAGGAGTATCGGGAGCACTTAGCCGATCAGGACTACGCCAAGTCGACGCAGAAGCGAAAGCTTTCTGCGATCAAGAGCATTTTTACGTTTGGAACAGAGCTGCGCTATTTCGCGCACAATGTCGGCGCTGCGCTCACGACGCCCCGATCCCGAAATAACCGCGCAGAACGAATTCTCTCGGAGGCCGATCTGTGGGCCATTCTTCGGGACGAGACGAATCTGCGTAATCACGTGCTGCTCCGCCTCTTTTATGCCTCCGGCGGCCGCGTGTCCGATGTTGTGGATCTGCGCTGGCACGACCTGAAAGACCGGCCGGAGTTAGAGGGCCCTAACGGACGCCCAGGCGGTCAGGTGACGTACTTTGGGAAAGGCGACAAAACGAGAGCAGTGTCGCTTTACAGCAAGGTGTGGAGCCTCATCGTTCGTCTTCATGAAGAGGAACAGGAAGCGGGCTTCGGTGCGCCCGACGATCCTGTCTTTCGGTCGCGGAAAGGCGGGTGCCTATCCCGAACCCAAATCTGGCGAGTCGTGAAGAAGGCGGCGACGCGGGCTGGGGTCAAGCTGACGGAGAGAACCGACGCGGACGGAGCTGTTAAACGGGACGAAGACGGAAATCCCATCATGGTCTCCAAGGTCTCGCCACACTGGTTCCGTCACGCCCACGCATCGCATGCTTTGCAGAAGGGGGCGGATCTCGAACTCGTCCGGGAGACGCTTGGCCACGAAAGCATCGAGACGACGAAAACATACCTGCATGCGCAACCCGGAAAATCCTCTTCCTACTACGTCGACAACGCTCCCGACTACGACGGGTAGACGGCTCCAGCGTTAAGGATTGCGGGCCAGTACGTCGAGCTGGTGAGCAATGTAAATGAGCTCACCATCATCGATCTGATGACGGCGCTCAGCGATCCAGTTCGTAAAGACATCGGGGTCGAGCGCCGGATGCCCGCGGAGCTCGTTCTCGATGAAGTGCAGGACGTGGTGTAGAAAATAGGCCTCGTCGCCCGGATAACCATCCTCACGGGCGAAGACGACCCAATCGGAGGCCCCAGCTTCACGCAGGACCGCCCCGGCATTCCGAAGATGGGTCAAGAGCCGGCGCCCGCACCGGGGACCGTCCGGCCCTCCCTCCTTGCCCGCAGCTTCAGTCATGCTCTCATGGTAGAGGCGTTCGATCTTTGCATCGAGCCCCGCGTCGATCGTGGGCTCGAACGCCGTAACACCGTCGAAGTGAATAGGCAAATACCACAGCCCACCCTCTTTGAGAGAGGTTCCAAGGGCTCGTAGTGCCTCTTGAGCGGGCAAGAGGTCGAAGAGCGCCTGACCGATGATCGCGTCGTAGAGGGACCGCTCTCGTTCGGCCACGAAGTCGAAGAGATCGGCCGTCGCGAATCGAAATGTGACCGTGAGAGCCTCCCCGTTCCATACCGATCTGGTCACCCCTCCCTCTCCGGTGATCGTGTACCCATGATCACCCATCCACGCCCTCAGGCTCGCTGTGGCCACCTCAATATTTTCGGCCTCAATATCGACGAGTGTATAGTCGACGGCGTCAACAGATTGCTTTTCCAATGCCCCGATGACTCGCTCAGCGGTGGCCCCCACGCCCGCACCCACTTCCAGGATCCGTGTGGAAGCCCCCGACCGACCTGCGAGACTGCCAACGAATTCGGACCAGACCTGCCGGTCGAGGGCCCGGGCATCGACGGTCTTTTTTGCGGTTAGATACCGGGAGTAACTATACGAATCGGGTTCGGTCACGAAGACGCTACTGGCTGTGAGGAAGAGGCCGCGGGGAGGCGGTCGAGAAAGGAAGCGATTCGGCGGCCTGTTTCGGCCCAGGTCGGGGTCGATCGGTAATAGGCGATTGCTGCGCGCCCCATGTCGGCCAAACAGTCGCGGTTGAAGTGCCACTCGTCGACAGCGTCGGCGATCCCTGCGGCCGTCTCCGCAAACCGGCCGTTCTCGCCGTCCTGAACAATGTCGCAGACCCCCCCGTTGGGACTTGCGATTACGGGTAAGCCGTGTCCCATGGCCTCAACATAGACAATTCCGTATCCTTCGTAGGCCGACGGCACGGCCAGCACGTGCGAACCACTGAGGCGACGCCGCAACTCCTCGTCTGTCAGTTGCCCATGCAGAGAAACCCGCGTAGGGTCGCTGAGGCGGCGAATGTGGCGGCGAACGGTCGTCGCGTACGAACGATTCGCCGACAGGTCCCCGACGACGTCCAGACGCCACTCTCGGCACTGGGCCCGACCGAGGCCTTCGATGAGAAGGTGGAGACGCTTTCGAGGAATGAGATTGCCCACGTAAAGCACACGAAGCGGTCCCTCCGAGGTCGCCCGCTCGGAAATCATCTCAGCTGACGCCGAGGGCCCAAACCGGCGCCCGCTGGGTCGGGCAACGACGCAGGGCCGTCTCCCAGCCAGATGCTCCACGGATTGCCTCGTCGTCTGACTGTTGTAAATTCGCGCATCGGTGGCCTGAAGGTACAGTCGCTCCAGGAAGCGCGACGCACACTTTGAATAGCGGGACCGCGGCTCCT
This sequence comes from Salinibacter sp., assembly GCF_042218895.1. Lineage (NCBI taxonomy): Bacteria > Pseudomonadati > Rhodothermota > Rhodothermia > Rhodothermales > Salinibacteraceae > Salinibacter > Salinibacter sp. The sequence continues at coordinate 74,556 of NZ_JBDGQQ010000010.1, forward strand.
TCGCACGCAGGTGGTGAACAATCGTAACGATTGGGGCGTCGATAGATCGTCGCAGCCACCGGTTCCCGAAGACAAGCGAAGCGTGGTTGAGTTCGTCCTGCAGAAGGACATCAAGATCGGCTGACGCCAGCCGACGCCAAAACGAGAGGTTGAAGTTTTCGGTCAGTCGCAGCGGGTAAGCGCGCTTGGGTTGACTGAACACGATTACCTCATCGCCCCGAGCCTCCAGATGTTCAATCAGTTTTCGGTCGTAAAGGTATCCTCCGGAGACCTGGCCTAAATCGCCGTATACGGCAATTCCTACACGCATTGCGGATGCCTGTACTGCTCTGAGGGATGCACTACGCGGTGTAGGACGCCCAGGCCTGATCGTCTTCCCAAATCTTTACCGTAACGCGGTCGAGCTGTGGGGCGTCAAGTCGCTCCTGAAAAGTAGTGCAGAAGATCCGTGAGAAGTGCTCGATGCTCGGATTCAACCCCTCGAACTCGGGCAGATCGTTCAGTGTCGCGTCGCGATACCGGTCCACAAGGTCGTCGAGAATGTCCTCAACCTCGACAATATCGACGAGATACCCATTACTAGTCAGTTTGTCCCCCTCCAGCAAAACTTCGGTTTCGAAGTGGTGGGAGTGCCATTCGTTCTCGGGACCGCAGTTCGGGACGGTGAGGTAGTGCTGGGCCACGAAGTCCCTGCGAACCATCAACTGATACATTGAGACAGGTCAGGATAGTTCAAGAAGCGACGTCAAACTATTCGTACTCGAAGATCGGCTGCAGCATCGGAGATTCGGAAGCCAGTTTTTCGTAGACGTGCGGGGCCTGCTCGATGGGAAACTGATCTGTGATGAGCTGGCTGGGTTGCACGCGGTCGAGGAGCCCTACCACCACGGACATCCGTCGTGACTTCGACCATCGACCCTGGTATTTTGGGGCAACGGTGCTCACTTGGCTTGAGACGATCTGGATTCGGGAGCGGTGAAACCGACCTCCCAAATCAATGGGAGCCCTCTTGGTCCCGTACCAAGACCCGACTACGATGCGCCCGTCAAATCCAGTGTGGCGGATCGCATCGTTGAGGGCAGACGGTTGCCCGGCGAGTTCGTACGTGAGGTCGGCATTTGCTCCTTCCCGGTCGACCGACGGGCTCATGGGGAACTCCGAGGCATTTTCCAAATCGGACGCCGAGAGCGTGTCCAGGGCCTCCGTGGCCCCCATGTCTTCAGATCTGGCCCGGCGGGAGGGCAGAGGGTCGACTGTGACCAATGTGCCCAACGGAAAATCGGCCAGGAGCCGCGTCGTGAGGAGTCCAACCACTCCCTGACCAAGCACGAGCACCATTTCCCCAATCACCGGGCGACCGTCCATCACCAGGTTCACGGCCGTCTCCAGTGAAGGGAGCATGACGGCGTCGGTCAGGTCTGCGGAGTCAGGGAGCGGCACGAGCGCCTCAACGGAAGAGACGAATCGGGAGACGTGCGGCTGAAACGCAAACACGCGAGTTCCCCGCCAGGTCTCGTCCACCTCCGCCCCCAGTTTGTCGACCTCCCCGACGCACGCGTATCCGTAGGAAATCGGGTAGGACAGCTCTTCTCCTTGCAGTGCGTCGATAGATGTGTCAGCCTCGAGATTGTCAGGCACGTTTCCTTGATAGATCAGCCGTTCGGTGCCTGGACTGATTGCAGAGAACCGAGTGCGCACGCGGACTTCTCGAGCGTCCGGACGCGGAGCGTCCTCGGTGATGACCTCTGCGCTTTCGGGGGACGGAAAACGGACCCTGTGGCGGGAAGCGTTTGCCATCGGGGGACGGGCTTGAAGGGTATACGGAGGATGAAGAGCAGCGTGCTCACACCTCTTCCTGCTGCTCTGTGGAAGGCCACACCGGATCTCCCTCAAGGATAAGATCCTCCCCGTACCACCGTCGCTGTACGTTCTCCAGCCGCGGGAAGTCCTCTCGGCCAAGGGAGGACGTCGCATCGTCGGGCAGGACGTCGCCAACGGCCGATCGTCCCCCGACGAACATGGGGGCGATGGTCAAAATGGCGCGTTGTGCCTGCTGGTGTCGGAGGAAGTTCGTGAGGACCTCCGTGCCCCCCTCCACCATGAGGCTAGTCACGCCACGTTCTCCGAGCGCCTCTAGAAGCGAGTCTAAGCACACTCCCCCACCGGGGGTGCACGGAAGCTGCACCACAGTTGCACCACGGTCCTCGAGCGCCTCACGACGCCCTTCGTTTGCATCGGGGCCAGTGAAGATGAGGGGATCCGGTCCCTCGCATTCGAGCAGGTAAGCGTCCAGGGGAAATCGTAGCGAGGAGTCGAGAACGACTGGAACGGGATGGGTTCCTGAGCTACGTCGGACGTTGAGGCGGGGATTGTCAGCCAGTACCGTGCCAATCCCCACGAGAATTGCGTCGTGCAGTCCCCGGAGGCGATGTGTGAACCTGAGGGCTTCCTCCCCACTAATGGGCAACGGCTCCCCGGACCTCGACGCGATGGATCCATCGAGGCTCTGGGCATAGGTGACCGTTACGAACGGGCGCCCCGTTTCCTCGAAATGCTGCGCGGCACGCTGCTCTAAGGAGTGCAGAGAACTATCGTGGGCGTTCTTACGCACCTGGCCGTTTGCGGGACCCAGGTCCAGGATGTGACGCATCCGATTGACTTTCGTACGGAGATAGTCCGCGTTGTGCCGGTTCACATGAGGCTCCAGTGGGACACGCTCCGCGATCTCGGTGCCGTATTCATTGAGACTCTCAACCTTCGCCGGATTGTTGGTCAGGAGCCGGACGGACGAGACATCGAGATCGTCAAGGATCATCGCCGCAATCGAGTAGTCGCGTTCGTCGGCGCCGTGGCCGAGCATCCGATTTGCCTCGACCGTATCGTAACCCTCGTCCTGAAGGTTGTAAGCACGCAGTTTGCTGAGCAGGCCAATTCCTCGACCTTCCTGTCGGAGATAGATGATGATGCCTTCTCCCTCCTCCGCGACCTTTCGCATGGAGGTATTCAACTGCTCTCCGCAGTCGCATCGGAGTGAACCAAGGACGTCCCCCGTAAAGCATTCAGAGTGCACGCGGACGAGAACCCCATCCTTTCCACTTACGTCCCCACAGACAAGTGCAAGGTGGTCTTTGTCATCATTGGTGTTCTGGTAGAGCACAAGACTGAATTCTCCATCAGCCGTAGGAATGCGGGCGCTTGTGCGACGGTCAACCGAGGGGATTTCCATGTCAGTGAGAAGATCGTACGGTCATGGAACAGCGAAGATGCTCAGCAGGAGGAACCTGCGATGCTAGATATGCGGAGGTAGATAGCCAAGCAAAATACCCAATTGCCCACATTGGAAAGCGGAATCGAAATGACCGGTTCCCAGTCGACATTTTTGACGAGGCTCTGTTACGGCATTGGTAAGACTACAGACAGGCGTACGCGTGCCACTCCTAGATTGTGTCGTCACGATTTTCAACCGCAATAACAGAAACTTGCTTTCAGGTCAACCCCGCATCAGAGAACGTATGAGAACAAATTATAAAGAAATCTTTTCACATAAGGGTTGTAATTTCTGTCCACCGATCTTAGAACATCACAGATCGTTCCCAGGTGTAAGGCCATTGCTTGAGTCTCAGGTGCAGGCTTTTACTCCGAACCAATTTATTGTCAGATGAGGTTCAGCCCGATCGTCATCGGAGCGCTGTACCCCGGCATCACACGGGAATTGAGTGCGGACATTCTCACGTGTCAGGCACTTTCCGCGAAGCCATATGCGATCTGTACGTCCCACGTCGTTGCGGGTCGAGGCGTGGTTACCGATGTGTTGAACGTCCCTGCGGACACGGTGTCGGCACAACTCGAGCATGTGTTCGAGACAGAAAGGCCAACCGCCGCGAAGGTCGGAATCGTCGGGAGTACTCCGACGATCGAACAGATATTCGACCATCTCGCATCGCTGGAAGGGCCTGTAATCTACAATCTCACACTGAGTGGGCCAAGCGGGGAAGATGTTCTCGGTCAACAGGGACTCGAAGCGATCACCAACCACTTGAACGTACCGGACCTTGTGACCACCCGTCTCACCGATGCCTCACTCGTGGCCGGGATGGAAATTCCGAGCCTAGATGACGCCCAGGTCGCCGCGCAACGAATCGCCCAGCAAGGTGCGTCTCGGGTTCTCATTCGGTGTGGACGGTTGCCCACTCACTTTTTCGATACAGAATCCGAGCCTCCTGATTTTGCTGCGGACTTGTACTTCGACGGAGAAGATTTTGCGGTGTTCGAAGCTCCCTTCCTTTCCAATCTCGACAGTCTCCACGGAGCCTCAAGCGGACTTCTCCTTCCTCTGTTGCGCCACTTACAAAGCGGCTCAGATCTCGAACCGGCATTGCAGAAGTCAAAAGGCCGGGTCGCAAACGCGCTCCATGCAGCCCAGCAGGAACGTCCTGAGGAGCAGCACTCCACATTTTTTGATGCACTTCGGGAAGAGCCGACCGTTTCGGAAGCCTGAAGGTACCACCTGACCTCGATAACCGCGAAACCGCTGTTGTCCAACCACCATGTCAGAAGAGCACGAGCAATCGGAGAAGGCCACCATATACGATGTCGCTGAACGTGCCAACGTGGCGATCTCGACGGTCTCCCGCGTCCTCAACGACTCCCAGGACGTGGCTGAGCCCACCCAGGAGAGGGTGATGAGTGCAATCCGCGAGCTTCAGTTCCGGCCCAACCGGACCGCCAAGAACCTGGCCCAGCGTTCGACTCGCACGATCGCGGTGGCTGTCCCCACCTTCACGACTCCCTTCCACAACGAACTCCTGAAGGGGGTCCGCGATCGGCTCGACGAGGAGGACATCGATCTTTTGCTCTGCGACCTCGACTGGGAGGCCCCAGTGGTCACCCTCCGCAACTTTCTAGAGCGTGGAACGATGGATGGCCTCTTGCTGGTAGGGAACCCCTCCCAGGATGAGCTTGGCGAGGAACTTCGAGGATTAGGCTCCCCCGTCGTAGTGGTCGGCGGCCTCGTCGACGGGCTCGACTCGTTTTACTGGGACGACCGCCCCGGAGCAAAGCTCGCGGTCGGGCATCTCCTGGAGCAGGGCCACACCCGCATCGGGATGATCACAACTCCCCACGATAACCGGCTCCGCAATGCACGAGTGACGGGCTACCGGAGCGCCCTGGAGGAGGCGGGACTGGAGTTCAACCCCGATCTGATTACCGACGGTGAGACGAGAAAGCACGATGGCTTCAGTGAGGAGTCGGGGTACGAAGCGATGCAGGAGCTTTTGGCCCTCGACGAGCCTGTGACGGCGGCCTTCGCCAGCAGTGATGTACAGGCCATCGGCGCCTGGCAGGCCATCCGCGAAGAAGGCCTGGAAGTCCCCGATGACTATGCGCTCGTAGGGTACGATGACATCAAGGTAAGTCGCTTCATCGGGCTAACGAGCATTGCACAGAACATGCACGACGTCGGAGAAGACGCTACCGACCTCCTGATGCAGCGGCTGAACCAAACAGGCCCCGATGAAACCCTCTCCCGACTCGTAGAACTTCAATTAAAGGTTCGAAAGTCGAGCCTCCAGTCCCAGTGAGGACCCACCTCGGGGATTCGTTTACGTCCCCTCAGGACTTGCTCTCCTTCCTGACACCGTCAGGACGTTCTCAGAACCCCTCCGTGTTATGAACTCTCTTCGTATTGAAGAACAGCTCGGACATACGCTCCGCGCCACCAACCTCGATAACCTTGGAACACGGTATCAGGGCAAGGTTCGGGACACGTACCGGCAGGACGACCGGCTCATTCTGGTGACCACGGATCGGATCTCTGCGTTCGATCACGTGCTCCCGCAGACCATTCCGTTTAAGGGACAGGTCCTCAATCAGACGGCCGCCCACTTTTTCGAAGCGACGGAGGATCTGGTCCCCAACCACGTCCTGTCCGTGCCGGATCCGAATGTGACCGTTGCCAGGGCCTGCCGTCCAATACCCATCGAGTTCGTCGTGCGGGGCTACCTCGCGGGACACGCTTGGCGTGCATACAGAGACGGCGCCCGTACTCTCTGCGGCCAGCCCCTTCCCGATGGGCTTCGCGAGAGCGAGAAGCTTCCGGAGCCCATCCTGACACCCACTACGAAAGCCGAGGAAGGGCACGACCAAGACGTCACCCGAGAGGAAGCCATCGCTCAGGCTCACATTGACGAGGAAACCTTCGATCAACTCGCCGAATGGGCCCTGAAGCTTTTTCGGCGTGGAAGCAACATGGCCGCCGAGCAGGGCCTGATCCTGGTCGACACAAAGTACGAGTTTGGTCGAACGCCCAACGGCGAGCTCGTCCTCATCGACGAGGTTCATACCCCAGACTCCTCTCGGTACTACTACAAGAACGGGTACGAAGAGCGACTCGAACGGGGCGAGCCACAACGCCAGCTCTCAAAGGAGTTCGTCCGGGAGTGGTTGATGGACCATGGCTTCCAAGGGGAGCCCGACCAAGAAATCCCTGACCTCCCGGATGCATTCCGGCTGAAGGTGACGGAACGCTACGCAGAGCTGTATGAGCGAGTCACCGGAGAGTCCTTCGAACCCGTCCCGCACCCAGATCCGGAGCAGCGCATCCAGGAGGCCCTGGAGGACTACGAAGTCGTTGCCGATCGCTGAGCAGTGTTTTTGGCGGCGGAGCCGCCCGTCATTCGGGATCGGTACGTGTCTGGCCGACGATCCTCAAGAACGTCGTTGTGGGTGTTGATCCGGCGATCCCGTGCCTCTTGGGGATCGATGGCCACAAGCCCTACCTCGTGACCTGTTCGTTCGGCTTGCTCCCGAATCGTCCCGCTCGGGTCACAGATTTCGCTCGTCCCGATGAAGGTGAGGGCTTCACCCTCTTTGTGCTCTTCTCCGTAGCGATTGGCTGTGATGGTAAACACATGATTCTCCCGCGCGCGGACAGGCATCGACTCCGGACAGTGCGGCAAAACGAGATTTGAAGGATGTGCAATCACGTCCGCCCCCTTCAAGGCCAGCGTTCGGGCGGCCTCCGGGAAATACCAGTCGAAGCATACCATGATTCCGAGCCGGTAGGACGTCCCGTCGGAGGTCTCGAGATCAAAGACCGGAAAACCCAGATCTCCCGGTTCGAAGAGGGTCTTTTCTTCGTAGAAGAGGTGAACTTTTCGGTACGTATCAATCGTCCCATCAGGCCGCACGAGAACGGCACTGTTGTAAAAACGCTCCCCGGCTCGCTCCGCGAGCCCCGCTACGATCGTCGCGTCGAGAGAGGTGGCCCACGATTTCAGGGCCCTTGTGGACGGCCCCCCAGGGATCGGCTCCGCCGCCTGCGCGAGGTGCTCCACGGATTGAAAGAAGTAGCCCGACGTGAAGAGCTCGGGGAATACGATGAGATCCGCATCCAGCGACGAAATCTGGGACTCGGCGGCCTGAAGGTTCGACTCCACCGCCAAGTAGGACGGATTGGTTTGGACGTAGGCAGCGTGTAGCACAGGCACTCAGCCAAAGATGAGACAGAAGAATCCTGGCCCCGGTCCCAATCACGAAGGCCCTCCAGCCAACCACAGGTAGCACGGGTCCAGGATCCACCTTCACACCAACACCTTGAGCAGAAGTGTCAGTTGAAGTACTTGGAGTGTAACTCGATCGGAGGGAGAATATCAAAAAGGAAGCCGCACGCCTTTCCTGCCAGGCGGTCCTCAATCTCTTCCCGGTGCCCTGAAAGATTTGTTTGGGGTTTATTATTGCAATAACAGAAACTTGCGCGGGGGTTCCTAAGCTGCTGGACCACGGATGACCCGGGATTAGCTTCACCCTTGGCGTGCGGGAAATCTCGACGCTCACTTCCGAATTTGCTGGAGCACTTCCTTAACAGCCCCAAAGTCAGGCTGCTTTCCGGCATTCTCTAGGACTTCAGCGTATTGCACCCTTCGATCCTGGTCCACGACGAAAGCCGCCCGCTTGGCAACGCGATCCAGGTTCATCGGGGTGAAGTTTCCATCGTATTTGGCCCCGTACTGCGCGCAGACCGACGCGTCGTGGTCGCTGAGAAGGGGAAATTCAAGTTGATTCACCGATCGAAACTCGGCCAGAACGAAGGGCGAGTCTGTCGAGATCCCCACGACGTGAGCGTTATCGAAAGCGTCGAGATCATCATTGACCGTGTTGAGCTCTGTGGTACACACACTGGTAAATGCACCCGGAAAGAAGAGGAGAACGGCAGGACGATCCAAGTGCTCCGAGAGGTGCCAGGGCTCAGTGTCGTGAGTGAAGAGTTCAAAGTCTGGCGCCGGGTTCCCCTTAGCAGGCGGAGTGTGAGATTCAAGGTCGGTCATCGTGCCGGTGGCTGATTGATGAAGAGCATTCGCCCCGTGCTTACTCAAATCGAATTGCACGGACCGGTTCGATCCGTGCTGCGATACGCGCAGGAATGTAAGCGGCCCCTCCACATAGGATGAGCGTGGCCGTTACAACCAATAAAAAGTCCAGGGGATTCAGCTCGATGGGGGCAGTGCGCATGTAGTAGGCCTCGGCAGGAAGAGGAATCACATTGAATCGCTGCTGAGCGAGGGCAAGCACCAGCGCGGAGGTGGTGCCAAGGGCGGTGCCCACCCCACCGATGAGAAGCCCGAGAAACAAGAACAGTCGCTTCAGAGACGGTCCCGACGCCCCTAGGCTCTGTAACACCCCAATTTCACGAGTCTTCTCGAGAATCATCATGAGAAGCGTCCCGATGATATTGAAGGCCGCCACGACAACAATGACTCCAATCACGAGAGGAATGATGCTCTGCTGGAGGTCCACCCAGGCAAATAACCCAGCGAACCGCTGATAGACCGTTTGCGCAGCGAGGGGGAACCCGAACCGGTTCTCGATGCGAGCCGCAATCGGCTTGATGCTTGAGGGATCGCTCACAGTCACGTTAAACCGGCTGACAGAGCGCTCGGGCATGCCGCTCAGCCACCGGGTCGTGGGCAGGCTCGAAAAGACATAGACCTTGTCAATCTTCTTGAGCGAGGTGTCGTAGATGCCCCGCACTCGAAATTGCTTGACGCGGGGACGTCTTATTCCTGAGAGCCCCCCTTCTACTTCCCCATTCTGGAGCGCGAACGCAGTGACGAGCTGTCCAACCTCCAGTGCCATCCGGTTGGCCAACTCACGCCCCACGACAATCCCAGGATGGTCCCTCTGAGAATCGCGGACGGCGAACTTCCCCTCCTCGATCCGGCGCTTTAGGTACGTAGGTGCCCGATTCATCCCGAGCAGAACGACTCCGTCGATGGCCCTCTCAGAGCGGCGCAGCAGAACTGGCTGCTCAATGACGGAAGAGACGCGGGCGATTCCTTCCATGCGAGAGAGTTTTGACCGGAGGGCGGGAGCATCCCTGAGGATATCCGTCTTCGTGTAGCTGGAGACCTGAATGTGGGCGCCAAAGCCCACAATTTTCTGCTCGATCTTCTGGCTAAATCCACGGACGATTGCCAGCGCCAGTAGGAGCGCGGCCACGCCGAGCGTGATGCCTCCAATTGCCACATATGTGATAAACCGCAGGAAGCTGCGTCCTTCTGAGCGCCCCTCCGCGCCCCACAGATACCGCAGTGCCATGAAATACTCAAACTGAGAGGACACAAGTGAGCGGAATGTTGATGGACCAGGGACGTGAAAGGCGAGAATGCGGCTGATTTTCAGCGTTCAAACCGGCGGGTGCCGGAAAGGATCAAAGCCCGTTTGACGGAAAGTTTGGGGTCCCAGCACGAGCCAGATTTTGCGTCCGCCCGAGAGTTCCCTGCAAGATCCTCTTCGTAGCGCTGGGAAAGTTCCCCTACAGAACCCGCTTGGGGCTCGTTCAGCACACCGCCCCCAGTGTCCCAACTCCGCATCCGGCCCCCAGGAAGATCTCCCGAGCCCGACAGGAACCAACGGTCTCGAACAAGCCTCGACCTGACTTCGTAATTTGCAAACCACGCGTAATGTATATCGTCGCCGCAGACTGGTGGTAAAAACAACGCCCATTTATGAATAACGCCTATCCGCAAACCCCGCCTCCCGAGAACGAACCTGTACTCTCCTACGAGCCCGGCTCCGAGGAGCGCCGCTCCGTGCAGCGTCGGCTCCAAGAGTTCAGAGAGCAGACGATTGAGATTCCAGCCTTCATCGGAGGGGAGCCGGTATATCCCGGTTCTACCTCGGATGTCGTGCCGCCTCATGACCACCAGCATCTCCTGGGACGCGTCCATCAGAGCGGAGCCGATGAGGTTGAGCAGGCCATCGAGGCGGCCCTGGAGGCCAAGGCCGAGTGGGCCGCCATGGACTTTTCTGATCGGGCCGCTATTTTCCTGCGAGCGGCCGATCTGCTGGCAGGGCCTTACCGGGACACCATCAACGCAGCCTCGATGCTCGGTCAGGGCAAGAGTATTCACCAGGCCGAGATTGATGCAGCGTGTGAGCTTATTGATTTCCTCCGGTTCAACGTACACTACGCGGAGCAAATCTACCGCGACCAGCCCAACGATTCGCGGAATGTGTGGAATCAGATGCAGTACCGTCCCCTCGAAGGGTTTGTGCTGGCCGTTACTCCCTTCAACTTCGCCTCTATTCAGGCGAATCTGCCGACGGCCCCTGCCTTGATGGGCAACACGGTGCTTTGGAAGCCCGCCTCACGGTCCATCTATCCCGCCTTCTTCACCTACAAGATCCTCGAGGAAGCGGGCCTTCCTCCAGGCGTGATCAACATGCTCCCGGCCGACGACGGAGCGGCCGTCGGCGACCCGGCACTGGCGTCCGAGCACTTCGCAGGCTTGCACTTCACCGGCTCCAAGGCAACCTTCGACCACCTCTGGTCTACCATCGGGGAGAATTTAGACACGTATCGCACCTATCCTACAATCGTCGGCGAAACTGGAGGGAAGGACTTCATCGTGGCCCATCCGTCGGCGGACGTTCAGCAGACCGCAGCGGCCGTCGTGCGAGGGTCGTTTGAGTACCAGGGGCAGAAATGCTCGGCTGCCTCACGCCTCTATGTCCCGGGGTCTGTGTGGCCGGACCTTCGCGAGGAGATCACGGCCCAGCTCGACGATGTCAGCGTGGGCCCCCCCGAAGACTTCACCAACTTTATCAACGCCGTCATCGACGCGCGGGCCTTCGACAAAATCGTGGGGTACATCGAGCACGCCCGCGAGGACGAGGACGCTGAGATCATCTATGGTGGAGACTACGACGACTCGACAGGCTATTACATCGAACCCACGATCATTCGCGCCCACGAGCCGAAACAGAAGTCCATGCAGGAGGAAATCTTTGGGCCGGTGACCACTATATACGTGTATCCGGACGAAGAATTCGCCTCCACCTTGAGCCTAGTGGACGAGACGTCTCCCTACGGCCTCACCGGGGCGATCTTTGCTCGGGACCGCTCCGCCATCAAGCTGGCGAAAGACGTGCTCGAACAGGCCGCGGGCAACTTCTACATCAACGACAAGCCGACCGGGGCCGTCGTGGGCCAGCAACCGTTCGGTGGGGCTCGGCAATCAGGCACCAACGACAAGGCCGGGTCGGTGTACAATCTCATGCGCTGGATTTCTCCCCGGGCGATCAAGGAGAACTTCGATCCTCCCTCCCACTATGGCTATGCCTGGAACCAGCCGGACGCCGCGGAGGAGCGCGAAGAGCCCCGAACCGAGGCTGGCGATGGGGCCGTCGCCTGAGCGTCTGTCTCGCCTCCGTCGGGCGGCCGCGCCGCGGGGTTCGATCAGCCCCCAATGCTCTTTCCTGAACAGAGCCCTGTTCGGGTAGGCGAGCGGACATGCACGGTCCCCCCGCCACTCTCCGACCACCATCCAGAGGGGCTCCGTTTCCGCGTCTTCCGCTCCCTTCGCGTCTCTACTCCTTAGCGTGGCGTCGGTCTTCCAGAGCACACACCATCCCGGAGATACTCCGTGGGGAATTGTCTACACGCGGTTCCTGGCGCGTCCCCTCGGTGCGTGTACGGTGCCTCTTATGATCGGAGCCACGACTTCTGCTCTGCTGAACCAGCCCGTCTGGGCCTACCTTGTGTGGGGCTTACCAGCGGCCATCGCGTTGGCGACGGTTTGGGCCCACTTTTCCATGTCTCGAACAATTGCCGAGGTTGCCTTTCGGCCGGGACAGGCTGCACTTCGGAGTGTGTACGATGTCCTGCGGGACCGTCCCCTGTCGTGGGAGCCCGTCTACAAGGTCCGAGCAACCTCTTGGGGGACAGAGATTTCCGTAGGTCGAACCACGTACGAGTTCCAGTCGAAGCACTGGCCCGCCTACGACGCATTGCGCGAGAGCGCTCGGCAATCGTTTCGCCCAGACGCCTCATCTCCATCTCGTGCCTGAATCCTCTGAGACTCACAATAGGCTGCTGGTCTGCGAGCAGCGATAGGGGTATCCTTTTGCAATAACAGAACCAATAGCCCGAATGTCCCGGCTTCAGATTGACCACGACGCAAATATTTCAGTTCGGGATCAGCTCGTGAACCAGCTCCGCTACCTGATCGCAAGTGGCCATTTCAACGTCAACGACACCCTCCCGTCGACCCGCTCCCTCGGCGACCAGCTCGGTATCTCCTTCCACACGGTACGGAAGGCCTATCAGGAGCTGGAGGAAGAGGGCCTTCTTCGGTCTCAAGTAGGCAGCGGATACACTGTCGAGGAGCGCACCCCCCTTGCGAAAAGCGAACGCATGGAACGGGGCGCCAAGGTGGTAAACGATGCCCTCCAGCAACTGATCGGTCTGGGCCTGAACGACGCCGAGATCGAGTCGCTCTTTCAGGAACAAGCCACCCTGCTCGACCACGCCGGTCTGGAGCGAAAGCTGATTACTGTCGGCCCACACGCGGAGGTGAACCGGATGTGTGCCGACCAACTCAGCACAGCCCTCCAAAAAACGGTTCTGCCGGTGGCCCTCACGCAAACTGACCGCCACAAAGATGCTGATTACGTGTTCACCCCCTACCCGTACCTCTCGCAGGTGATGGAGGCAATTCCCCGAGGCGACACCATGGGATTCAGCACCCATCTTCCGTCGAAGGTGCTCGGCGCGGTGGCTCGCCTGCAGGAGCACGAGACTCTTGGGCTGGTGACACGCTACCGCGATACCGTTCCGCCTCTGTCCGAGGACCTTCGGTCGCACACAGCCTTCGATGGGCAGGTGATTGCCGCGTCCATCGATCAGGGAACCGAGCATCTCCAGGGCTTTGTCGACGAGACCGACCTGCTTCTTGCGACCCCGGAGAGTCATCGGCGGCTGCGCCCGTTTCTCGACGCGTCAATCCACGACTTCGAGGAGCTTAGGGTGGTGGTGAGCCAAGACTCAGTGGACTCGATCGCCGAAGCAATCCCGGCGTAACGATCCAGTTGCTCTACTCAGTCGGAACCCGACGCCCGACCCACGTCCCCGTCTCCCGAGACATCCAGCCGAGGCGGCTTCTCCTCACGGGGCGCATCCTCGTTCTCCCGGGCCTCCAGGTCTCCTTCGTGCAACTGGTCCACCGACGAATGCGGAGAGGCCTCAGCAAGCTTGTGACGGGGCTCCCTCGAAGCACTCGGACTGGGGACCGCCTCCAGCACTTCCTCATGGGGCCACCCGTCTTTGATGTATGCAATGGACACGTTGGCGAAGGGGTCTTCGGCCCGGAGCGAAACTAGGCGGTAGTCCTTCTCCTCCGCGTCGTCCTCCTGGTCGGGATACTTGACCCGGACGTGGTAGATGCCGAGAAGCATTTTCAGGAACGTGTCCTTGATGCGACTCAAGTCCCGGAACGTCAGGTCTGTATTGTCGAGTTGACCGTCGTCGATCTGCTCACGGAAGATCAGGTTAATCAGATTTTCCAGGTGATGGGGAGTAGGGTCGTCGAGACTCCGGCTCGCCGCCTCGACGGAGTCGGCAAGCATCAAAATCCCAGACTCCCTTGAGTCGGGCTTCGGGCCCGGGTAGCGAAATTCAGACTCTGGGACGGACGCCTCCCCATCGTCCGAAAGGCCCACGGCCTCTTGGTAGAAGTACTCAATTCGGGCGGTCCCGTGGTGCATAGGAATAAACTTGAGAACCCGCTCCGGCAAGTTGTGCTCTTTCCCCATTTTCAGCCCCTCCTTGACATGGCTCGCAATAATCAGGGCACTCATGCGCGGCTTCAGGCGGTCGTGCGGGTTGGAATCGGCCCGCTGGTTCTCGACGAAGTACTCCGGCTTCAGCATCTTGCCGATGTCGTGGTAGAGTGCCCCAACCCGCGTCAGCAGAGCGTGGGCTCCCACGCGGTCGGCAGCGGCCTCCGCCAGGTTGGCCACCTGTAGGGTATGGTTGAAGGTGCCCGGCGCCCGAAGACTCAGTTCCTTGAGAAGCGGACGATTGGTATCGGAGAGCTCCAGCAGGGTGAGATCTGTCGTGATGTCAAAGCCCTTCTCGAGCGCCCATAGGAAAAAGGAGGCCGTGATCGTGATTGCGGATCCGATGCCTGCAAACGCCAGGTCCCGAGCGAACCGACGGAGGGGAACGTCGAGATAAAACCAGGTGGCCCCGAGCGCGAGGAGGTAACCAAGGAAGACAAGCCCTCCACTTACGATGAACTGGCCGCGATTTTTGATGTCACGAACACTGAAGATGCCGAACGATCCTGCGAAGAACGTCGCCAAGGTATACTCAAGATCGAGCCCTAACATCTGTCCCCCCGTGAATGCAAGAATCAGGGTCGCAAAGAGGCCAACCTGCGAATCGAACAGAATTGTGAGCAACACAGACGCCAGGGCAACGGGAACGACGTACAGCGGCCAGGACACCCGCACCCCCAGCCCTAAGAGCACGACGATAAACCCAAGAACAAGCGCCACGAGGCTCATGTCCCGGTCACTCCACCAGATCGCAGGTCGGAGGAAGTACAGATACAGGAACAAGAATGCGAGTCCGAGAGCAGTGTAAAGCGCCTCTCCCGTGACCCGCCACCGAAAGATCTTGGGGCCAGATTTTTTGTCCACTTCCTTCTCAAGCGAAGACAGTTTGCGCTTGACCTCCTCGGTGACCTGCTGGCCCTGCTGAACGATTGGCTCTCCCTTTTCTACCCCTCCCTGGATGGCGGTTATGCTCTGGGCCCGGCGATCCCGCTTCTGCATCGTCTCGGCTCGCATGTACTGCAGAGAGGGCTCGAAGATTGCCCGGAACATCGAGTACGAAATCTGAGAGTACGTTGGCCTCCCCTTAAAAATCTCGCTAATTTGGTCATCAGCCCAATCGTACGCCTCATTCAAGCCATACTGATTGTCCTTGTTGGCAACGCGCTGCGTCTGCTCCTCCTTGTTCCGGATAATGATCTTTTGGGTCAGGATTGAGTCCCGGGGTCGATTCAGGACTCCGGCACTCAGGAGCTGCGCGCCCACCTGGAAGGCTGTCTCAAGCATACGTTGGGCGGGCGTCTTCTCGGCCTCTTGGCCCTCCGATCGAGACGAGGAGGACAGTCCCTGCACCTTCTCGTAGTGTTGCTTTGCCAGACGGTCCCACAGACGAGTGCTCAGGGTCAGTTGTGAGTTTCGACGGAGTGTGGTGTACCGGGCGGAGTCGCGACGAGCCTGTTCGGGGTTCCCCTGCTGCTGATGATAGCGATAGTCCGAGTAGGCTCCCAGAATGCGTTTGAGTTGCTGACGGAGCGTATCACGATTCGCCGCCATCTGCTGGCGAGCCGTCGGCACTTTCTGGAAGAGAGGGATCGTGTTTTTGCGAGCGCTGTCGCGCTTGGCTTTGACTCGCTGTCGATCCAGATAGATGGGAAAATTGAACGGGGCAGTGAGCGTGGGCTGGTTCCAGGTTTCCCCTACGCTCACGGTGTATTCGTAGAGGCCGCCCCGCGGAAAGGCCCCTACGGTCAGGACCAAAAGACCTAGAAAGAGCCCGCCCCGGACGAGCCATCGCCGCCAAACGTCCGACTCCTCATCCGAACGATCGTTCTCTGGGGTGTGCCGTGCTGGTCCCGGCGTGCGGGGGCTCCAGCCCAGTTGTTCGAGCAATCCCATGGCTTGTGCTGCGGTCGATGATACCGTGTCAGACGTCTGGCCTCCCGATCACGGCAAATGGGCGGAATGGTTTGTTAGACGGCAACAAGGGGATGGAGGATCCTCTCGCCCAGCTGTGGATCTTCCTCGGTGCGCGCTCCCTGTGCGCGTGAGGGCGCCGGACGTCCTGGATGCAGACGGTTCCCGTGTCTCCTTGCCGAGCCCCCTACAGTTCAGGGTCGAGGTTTGCCCCGATAACGCGGACTGGAGATCGGGGAGTAGACCCCAGTTCTTTCCAGGGTTACACCAGTCGGTTACGCTTTCAGCGATTAGACCTCTATGGCGTTTCACGACACGAAACGCTCCACCAAGCGCTTGAATTGGGCGGGACTCTTGGTGTTCACGCGGCAGTAGTCCGTCTCGCCGGACACAGGCTATCAATTTTGAGTTCCGCCACCATCGCCACGGATGGCCCGATGTCTGTCGATCCTGGGGGCTCTCGGATCTCTCAGGTCTTCCCGATTGAGCCGGCATGCATGCGTGTACCCGAAGCCAGAATACAGATCCTCAATCGAAGGAGCCGGCTTCAGAGCTGCCCTGACAGATGGAAAAAGGCAAGCACGATTCGACGACGTGCTTGAAAGTTCTTCTCCAGTGGGCAGGACTAAAATAGAAAGGCCGTTCCCCTTCGACGAGAAGGAGAACGGCCTCTGTCCCGGCACGGTCGGGACGGCGGGATTTGAACCCGCGACCTCATGTACCCCATACATGTGCGCTACCGAACTGCGCCACGTCCCGGATTTTAATTTATCATGGGCTTTAATGAGAGCAAACTGGGCAAGTTCTGATCGACGGTGCAGTTGTTCGTACGAGATTCTGTGAGTTCTCAGCGAAGCCTCACCGGGACGCAGGGACCGACATCGATAGGTGCCGACTGGAAGACAAGGTAGAGGGGCGCGCCGCTCGCCCGCACGGACCGAGTCCTTCGCCCCCCTCAAACAGACTCATTTCGGGCCGTGTGGATGTAAGACAAGCAAACGGGTCTGGGACGGGATTGAAATCACCGACGGCTTGAGTTTCATAGTCCTCGCCTCGGCGAGGGTCCCACCATTCCAATGGTGATCAAAAGCCCAGATCGAGTCCTCTTTCCACGGGAAACTGCCTGTGCATCACGCCTGTCGCAAGGATCCCCTGAAGGCAGTGCGGCAAATCGAGGACACGGTCCGCAGACCGCTGAATAGGCACACGTGTGATCACCGCGATCCGTGATGCAGAGTCTTCCAGGGTGCCATCCCTCCCCCGAACTGCTCCCCCTCGCGATCTCTTACAGGTTTCCCCGACTTGAACGATGAACTCCTCCTTCTCCCATTCCGATTCTTCAAACGGTGAGGAGCCCCCGTGGCGCCCGTTTGTCGACGGTCTCCGCCGGTTTGTCAAGAGCCGTGTGCCGGACGCTAACACCGAGGACGTGCTTCAGGACACGCTGGTGCGCCTGCATGAGGCCACCGACTCGCTCCGTGACGCCGACCGCGCCGAGGCGTGGGTCTTCTCCATCGCCCGGCGCGCCATCGCCGACTTCTACCGGGACCGGGAGCGCGGCCCCGACGAGGAGCCGGTGGGCCGGGCGCCCGCAGGCGCGACCGATGAGCCGCCTTCGACGGAGAATCTGGCAGCCTACGACGGCGAGCACGACGTGCATGAGGAGGTGCTCTCCTGGCTGCGGCCGATGGCGGAGACGCTGCCCGAGATGTACAGCCATCCGCTCATCATGGCCGACTTCGAGGGGCACACCCAGCAGGAGGTCGCCGACGACATCGGCCTGTCGCTGTCCGGTGCCAAGTCGCGGGTGCAGCGGGCCCGCGTGAAGCTCCGCGAGCAGCTTCAGGCGTGCTGCGAGGTGGAATTTGGTCCCGAGGGCCGCGCGGTGGCCTTCCGGCGGCGCGAGGAGGACGATTTGTGAAGAATGGGGGAAGCGGTGCGTCTTTTTCGGGAGGAGCCCGACTCCCCATGTGCACAGGGAGGCGATTTGTCTTGTGCTCGACGCTCTCGTTCATTCAACCGCTTGACTGCCATGAAACGCATGCACGTGATGCTGCGCGTGAAGGACCTCGACGAGGCCACGCGCTTCTACTCGTCCCTTTTCGACGCCGCCCCCACCACCCAGAAGCCCGACTACGCGAAATGGATGCTCGACGACCCCCGCGTCAACTTCTCCATCGCGGAGAAGGACGACGAGTTTGGGATCGAGCACCTCGGCATTCAGGCCGAGACGCCCGACGAGCTGGAGGAATTGCGCGGGCGGATCGACCGGGCCGGGGGCACGGTCAGCAATGAGGGTGAGACGACCTGCTGCTACGCGAACTCCGACAAGACGTGGGTCGTGGACCAGCAGGGCGTCTCCTGGGAGGCGTTCTACACGAGCGGCGCGGCGGAGGCCTACGACGGTGAGGAGAGCGCCGTAGCCTAAGGATGTACGGAGATGCCTTTTCGGCCCTCCGCGAAGGACCGCACGGACGATTCGTGCGGTCCTTTGTCGTTAATGTCGCCCTCGGTACCCTCCACGACGCGGGCGATGAACGTCTGCCCCGGTTCGTCCTGGACGGGGCCCCAGCGGAGGCGAAGAGAAGCAGCGTAGCAGGTAGAACGGTGAAGCGGCGCGTGGAATCGGGCCCGTATGCCGGGACGAACGGAGCGAGTCGATGTCCCGGACCACCTCGACCGAAACTGGGCCTGAGCAAGTCCGAAGAGGCCTGGAGGAGCCTGCCTGGGATTTTGAGATTGCATTCTCACAGCGCTGTTGACACCGCACCATCAAGGATAGGCTCATTCCTGGGCCAAGCTCCCTCGTAACGATTCGGGGCCGAGGGACACCACGTCCTCACGCTCGTCTCGGGATTTCCATCGCCTTCGCTGTTCTCCGCTTGCCATCCCTCCCTGTGACTCGTACTCCCTTGCGAACCCTCCGGATGTTTGGGGTGCTCGGTGCGGTGCTTCTGGCTGGGCTGTGGGCGGGTCCGGTGACAGGACAGCCCGCGTACAGAAGCCAACCCGCCAGTGAGGGTGCGCTCCCACTCGCTGAAGCGCTCGCCCGGGTCGACAGCCTCCGATCCGTCGGGCATTTCCGGAGGGCTTTGAGTTCCCTGAAGGAGTTGAAGGCCGCGCATCCAAATCGCGTCGAAATTCTGTACCGCCAAGCCTTCATCCGATCGGAACTCGGGAAGACGGTCGCCGACCAAGATCGCACTCTTCGCCTGCACCGGAAGGCCGTGGCCGTGGCCGCGGCGGCGGTCGAGGCCGACCCTGAGAGCGCCTGGGCCCACCTGGCCGTCGCCGTTGCGCAGGGCCGCCTCACGCAGCACGTCTCCACCCGCGAGCGCGTCAAGCGGTCCCGCCTCGTCAAGCGGCACGTCGACCGGGCCATCGCGCTCGACTCCACCCTGGCCCCGGCCTACCACGTTCGGGCCCGGTGGAACCAGATAGCCGCGGACATCAGCCTCCTGGCGCGGGCCGTGGTGCAGGTCGTGTACGGCGGACTGCCCGAGGCCTCCTACGAGAAGGCCGTCGCCGACTCCAAGCGGGCCATCGAGATCCAGACGCGCACTTACCACCACTTAGCGCTCGGAAAGACGTACATGAAAATGGGACGGATCGACGCCGCCCGGATCCAGTGGCGAAAAACACTGGAGGTCCCGCCCGTCGACCCGTTCGCCGAGGAATTTAAAGCCGCGGCCCGCCGCCTCCTCAAAGAACATCAATGATCGCGGCCCCTCAGACCGATCGGCAATCGGTACGAAGGGCACAGGAGTCCTCAGTGGGGAAGCTCTGAGACCTACCCGCCGGGAACCGACTCACGGCCCTGCCGCTCACCGCACCACTGTAAGCCGTTGGGTTCGGGTTTGCCCATCGGCTCGGAGCCGCAGAAAATACGTTCCACTCGGCAGGCCACCCGCGTCAATCCGGACGGTCTGGCGCTCCCCAGCCTGCGGGGTGCCCTCGTACACCGTGGCGACCTGCTGGCCGAGGCTGGTGTAAAGTCGAATCCTCGTCTCGACTCGTTCTTTGACCGCGAAGGCGACCGTCGCCGTGCCGCGTGCAGGGTTCGGCGCCGGAGCCTTCAGGCTCACTGCTTCCTGCATCCGGATGTCCACGGCCACGGGACCCATGAAGGTGGAACTCCCATCCAGATCCACTTGCCGGAGGCGAAATTGATGGGTTCCAACCGGCAGATCCTTTGCCAGGAAGCTGTAGGACTGTGTTTCTGTTGTGGTGCCGCCGGAGGCCTTCGACTCGACGTAGCCGACTTCTGTCCACCCTTCGTTTTCTTTCTGCCGCGCCCCAGCACTTGCGTCTTTGACACGGCGCTGGACTTCGAAGCCTGCGTTGCCAGTTTCAGAGGCCGTCTGCCACGTAAGGCGGGCGCTGCCCTCGGTGGCCGTGCCGTTGAAGCTGGCGAGCTCCACCGGAAGCTGCTTCGACTGCGCGCTGAACTCGGACGTGTTGCCGTTCGCGTCGGTGGCGGTCGCGACGATGGAGTCGGTATCAGACACTGGCTTGGCGGGCGTAAACGTGATCGTCTTCGGGTCCGGCCCGGTCGTGGACGTGTTATAGTCGCTTGTGGTGTAGGTATCGCTGCCGAGGTAGACTTCCCCCTCCGCGTCCAGCGTGGACGTCTCGGCGCGGTAAAAGTCGATCATCAGGTCGTAAGCACTGGGGCCAGAACCAGTGGAGTTTGGGTCGCTGGGCACCTGGTATGTGACAATCACCTCGTTTGCTGACGCGTCGTAGTCGGCATTCTGGATCTCGGGAAAGTTCTGAAGCTCGTTGGTGCCGTCGTCCCCGTCTCCTCCATCGTTCGCAGTGGGCCCATCGTTGGCGAGGTCGATGCCGAGACCATCGTTCGCAAAAATCTGGTTTTGGCGTATGGTATTGGACGGGCGCTTGAACAGAGTGACGCCGTCTCCGCCATTGTAGGCAATCACATTTCCGGCTCCGGACGCTGTGCCTCCAACCAGGTTGCCGCCTACGCTTCCCAGATTGATGCCCTGCTTTCCGTTGCCCAGGTCTTTGCCACTAGGATTGGTGCCGATAAAGTTGCCCTGGATCGTGTTGTTGTTGCCGGGGGACACCCCCGCGAAGTTATTTCCCGAAATAATATTGCCGTCATCGGAGCCTGTCCCCCCGATTATGTGGTTGCTTCCCGAAATGGCCACTCCTATCTCGTTTCCGGCTGCGGTCGTGCCGTCGGCCCGAACCCCGATGTGGCAGGCGGTGATGACGAATCCACTGGAACTTCCACTGCCCCCCGTTATCCCAACCGTGTAGTTGATGATCGCCATTCCTCGCACAGTAATATCGAACGAGCCGGTCTCCATCCTGATGCCCCCAACATCACTGCCAACGTTCGTGCCATCGAGTTGCACAACCGGCTTTGGGTTCGCGCCGCTGCCGTAGTCCGGCTCGGTCGTCCCGTCGATCTTGACCGGAGAGGTGATCTCAAGAAAGGGACTGCCGGGCTGAATGACGTGCGGGCTCGACGGCGAGGCGGCCCCTGAGATGTCAAATTCAATGCGGTCGGGGCCGCCGCTGTTGAGGTGGCCTCTGCCTCCTGGATAGCGGCCCGGAGCGTGCAGTTGCCGGTGCCATCGTCGCAGGTGCCGTTCCCAGCGTTGGCGTCGCCGGCGTCCCCGGTCGCGTCGACCGTGAAGACGTTCTGGGCTTGCGCCGACGGCAGGGCGGGACCAACCGCAGCAGCGAGCAGAAGGGCAGCGGAGAAAAGGACGCTGGGGCGGATGAAGTCTGTCATGGCTGAAGCTGTTGGGGTTGCAGGAAGAGCGGAGCGGGGCCCAGGAAGAGGGCCCGCTAAAATGGAGTCGCTGTCCGTGGGGTAACCATGCTCTACGACTTCCCTGACGCCGCTTAGATCACGACTGTCCACTTTTTCGGGGGGGCTCCAGCCCCGGCTTGGGCTTGAGGCTGGGAAATACAACGGTCAGGATTATCCAACAGAGCACTTGAAGAGAAAAAGCACCCGCCCCGGCGCGGGTTGACAGCTCCACCGAGACGGGCGCGGTGCCACAAAATGGTGTCTTCTGTACTGAGCAATCCAAGGCTCATCCCTCCGGGATTATGCGCACCTTCGTACTGTCCGATGCCGTACGTCCAGTATTTTCGGTGACGGTTACTTTGATCTTGAAGGTCCCAGGGTAAAACCCAAGATCACTCCAGAGATGGCCTTTGCTCAAGTCGTTTCCCTTGTAGGTCACGGTTTTGTAGTTCCCTCCGGCGCTTGTGGGGGCGGTAACCTTCCACTTGTACGTTTTAATCACGTCCCCGCCGGACGTGGAGGCATCTGCCTTCAGGAAGAGAAAGCTTCTTTGCAGGGCGGAGCCATCAGAGTGTGGCTGGGGTCGGGTAATGTCGACCTTAGGCGGATTCGGGTCGCCGAATCCCACCAGGGTGGTCCCGTCGCAGCCTCCAATCGTCACCGCGAGAAGCAGTAAGGCCGGAAGGAACGCCTTGGAGAACACAAACTGGCTGGCAAAGGAGGAGAACGCTCGGGTCGATCCGCTGTGGTTGGACATTTGAGCAAGCATGGCGCTTTGTTGGTTTTGGGCTAGAGTGGAACGGAAATCTCGTGGGCAGACCAGGTCTTGGAGACGCCTTTCTCTCCAGGTTCCCTTCACCTTTTACCACGGGAGATCCGGACCGACTTTATCACGGCTAGGCCGCCTCCCCGATTTCTGCACTTTTTCTTAACAATGAGAACGGGGTTTTCGGCGGGGGAGCGGACGCGCGGCTTGTACGGCCCTTGACGCCCCCTATTGCAGGTTCAACGGATCATTTTGGGATTGAGCCAATGAGGAGTTCCCTCCTGCTC